>JAIMBJ010000027.1 GCA_023511455.1 Bacillota bacterium | reverse complement strand
TCAGTACCCCCCCCCCGTTTGAGTAGCAAAGCAAGGCGTTTCATCTCTTTTGCTCCTTTCACGAGGGGTAGAAGTCTGCTTACATGATACAGCGATTTTCCCAAAATGTCAACGGTTTTGGGAGGGCGTTCGAGAATTGTTGAGAAGTTGGTTGTAGCGCAAGGAGAGAGGAGTTCTTGCTACTCCTTGTCTTACCTGACCCCCGTCGCCTCTCCTACGAGGAGAGGGGCGTTCCCCCTTCACTGCGAGGGAAGGGGGCAAGGGGGTTAGGTAATCTATCCATTCAACCACCAATTTCGAACACCCTCGGGTTTTGAGGGGAGTTCCCCAAAAAGTAGGTAGTCCCACCCGACCTTCCGGCGGGCGGGGAGGCATGTCACACATCAGCAGGTGCCTTGCCATGCAGAGGCGCGCAGTGCACTTTCAAACACCCCTCTGCCGGTAAGTCGGTGCTTGAACCCTGCGGTTGTACAGTTACCTCAATACCGCCTCAGGCACGAGCAGCTCCGACGGGTGACGGGACACATATGGCGGCACGTCGTATAACTCCAGCACGCACCGCAGGCTGTCCAGCGCAATCGCCCAGATTTGCCCATCTGCCCCCTTTGGAACCACGACGGTCAGCTGCTGGGACGGCAACACTGCTTGCCTGCCCATCTCGGAGATGTCGCCATACTCGCGGATGTCCTGGTCCACGATGACAGATACCTGGTCACCCGCCAGTACCTTTTCGCGACGGATCACCGTGCGGTTAGGCAAGCGTATCTCCACTGTGGTGTGCGGCCAGCCTCCAGAGACGACGCCGATAACGAAATGCCTCGTGCCCTTCGGCACGTAGAAGTAGAGCGGCTGGTCCAAGCGAGGCATCCACAGGCACAACGGCTTCTGCTCCCACCGATTCCCTCGCCCCGCCCACACTGAGAGCGGACGCCGGTCAAACTCTATCTGCGCTGCCTTCCAGTAGTCGGTGCCCGGGTCCAGCACATACACGCCGTCGGCGGGCAGGGTGGCTTGCAGAGTCGCAGGCTGTCCCTTTTCCGCCTTCAGTTCTCCCTGCGCGACAGGATTGCCACCCGCTGTCTGCAGGCTCCAACGGCAGTCTATGGTGTGCCCGCCGTCAAAGGGGGTGAAGGTCAGGCGCAGCGGCTCCCCCTGTTTGCCTGTGAAGAAGTGCAGCCCACTCTCTACGAACAGCATGGAACGGGGTACCTCCCCCCACGCCTGCACTGCCTTAGAAAGCCGCTCCTGTGCGGGCACCAGCTTCCCAGTAAACTGTTTGCCCTGTATCTCCACCGCCACCGGCACCAGCTCGTCCAATCGCTTCAGGTCATCGGCGAAGTCGCGTTGCACCTCTTCGGGCGTCGGGATGTCGGTGCGCTCGGTTTTCCACGCATCCGTCTGCTGCCAGCTGAAGCCGGGGATACGCTCCAGCGCGGCGAAGCGCGGGCGGAACCAGTCGTTCAACATCGGGTAGGAATGCACGATGCCGGTATCCATGACGCGCCGCGAGTAGACTACCAGCTCCCGCGCCCGCGCCAATACCTCGGCGGGGTCGCTCACCAGCTTACCGCCCTCGTCCCAGCGCGCGACGCGGTCATACTCCATCCACAGGCGTTGCCAGTGCAGATACATCGCTATCTGGTCTAAACGGGCGCGCACCTGCGGGTCTTTTGCGAGACGGTATGCCTCTTGCAGGTCGGTCAGCGCAAGCTTCAACCCACGGGGGGAGAAGCGTTCGCCTTTTGCCCAACGTTCATACAGACGGCGCATGGGTCTGGCGGCAGCACCAAACGCTTTCTGGTAGAACTCGTTCGCCAATGACGTGGCATCCAGGTTGGGGTTCCACATCAGCCGCGCCGCTATCCAGTAACCGGGTCCGTTCGATGCCCAGTTGATGGACGACTCCGCGCTGTAGGTGTTCAATCCCAGCCGATGATACTCTTTGATGCTGCTGGCGATTTCATAGAAGCGACCGCCTTTGGCAGCTCCGGGCAGGCTCCAGTCCCACGGATATACCCCGAAATAGTCGTATACCCCTAACTCGGCGCCCAGCTCTCGCAGCCGGCTGACCTGCTGCTCGAAGGTCAGGCTGGTGTAGCGGAAGCCAGTGGTCACCTGCACGTAGACGCCCGGCTCGATACGAAAGCGGGGCGGTTCACTGTGGTAGGCATAGGATAACAAGCCCACCCATTTGTCGGGGTAGCGGGCGCGCACCGCCTTCGCCACGAGGTTCGCCAGATAGAACGCCTGGTCGCTGGCATTGCCGATGGCTTTACAGCCGTCGCACTCGCAGTAGCCGCCGCCATCGTTTGGCTCCACCGACGCCATCACCTCTTGTGGGTTCTGCGCGAACCGCGCCAGCACGCCCTCTATCACCCGTTGCTGCACCGCGGGATTGCTCACACACAACTGCGTGGGCTGGCGCTTGCCATCCACCAGCGCAAACCACTCGGGATGCCGCTCAAACTCGCTATGGGGCACGTACGCCTCGTAGGCGTGTCCAGCCCTCACGGGGAAGTGTCCTCCCTGACGGTTGGCTCTGAACCACGTGCGGTAGTGCTGGGCAAGCGTGGGGGTGTTTGCGCCCCAGTTATACCAGATAACGCGGTCTTTGAAGGCAGGTTTCTCGCGCAGGTTCACGTTCACGCGAAGCGTGGGTTTGCGGGGGATGACCCACCACGCGGGGTCGGCAAAGAACCAGCGACAGCCCGTCTCCTCCAGCAGGCGATACACCGCGTGCTGCAAACCCAGTGTGGTGTTTGCCAGTAGCCATAGCCGTTTCGCCTCGCTGCGGAGGAGATAGCCTTCAGGGCCCAGATCCGCTAACTGCTCGCGTTGCGCGACATCGGGGAACTGCTCAGCGGTCGCCAGGATGATGGCGGGTTGTGTGGTGGGGAGAGTTTGTATGGAAAACTTCTCCGCACCCACTACCTTCTGAAGCCACTCGGCGAGTTCCTTGGCGAGGTCGGCATGTTCCTGTTGCTGGGCAGCTGCGATGACGCAGCGCGGCTTGCCCCGCTCTGCGATGGTGAACGGTTCGCTCTGCACAGCAGTAGCGGTAATGGTCAATATGCACATCATAGCCAGCCCTTTCATGGTCTTGTCTCCCGTAAGTGTAGACAGCTCAATTTGTTACCTCATGAACCACCAAGACACTAAGAACACCAAGCACACAAAGATTTCACCTTGCTGACCCTTTGTGTGTTCGTGCCTTAGTGGTTTTCCTCTGAATTGAACCACCAAGACACCAGGAACACGAAGAGTTTGTTTCCGTGACCCTACATGTGCATATTTTAATCTTTGGTGAGTCGGGAAAAAACCTCCCGGTGGCAGGTTTCTAACTACGCAGGGCTTATTCCAGCCTCAGTCCGCCCGTGCCTGCAAAACACGGTACGAGTAAGGCGATATACTCATGCGAACAACCCTCCCGCGCGGGATTGCAGTTTCACCGTTTTGGACGTCTTTTAGTGCAGCAACTGGCGGCAGACTGCGCTTGCGCAACGGCACGACACCCTCCCATCGGCGTTGGCTGTTGTTCAGCAGTACCACGAAGGCATCGGTGGCGTCCCAGCGGGCGTAAGCGAATACGCTGTTCTCCGCAGTCAGTACTTCAAACGCGCCGGTGCGCCACGCGGTGCTGGATTGACGCAGGGCGATAAGGTCGCGGATGTGCTGATGCAGACGACGGTTCCACTTCCGTTTGTCCCACTCGAAGCAGGCACGGCAATGCGGGTCAGCTTCGTCCGTCATGCCGATTTCGTCACCGTAGTAGATGCAGGGCGCCCCCGGCAGAGTGAACAGCAACGTGTAGCCCAGCATGGCGCGGCGGGTGTCGTTGCTGCACACGGTCAGCCAGCGTGCGGTGTCGTGACTGCCCAGCAGGTTCAACAGGGCGCAGGTCGCCTCCGATGGGTATCGGCGGAACAGGCGGCTGAGCTTCGTGGCGAAAGTGGATGCATCCATGGTGCCCTTCGCGAAGAACTCCACGCACAGGTCGCGTAAGGGATAGTTCATCACCGCATCGAACTGGTCGCCCTGCAGCCAGCGTCTGGCGTCTTTCCAGATTTCGCCCACGATGTAGGCGTCGGGGTTCGCCGATTTCACCACCTGTCGGAACTCGCGCCAGAAGGTATCGTCATCGATTTCGTTCGGCACGTCCAGCCGCCAGCCGTCCGCGCCCTGCTCGATCCAGTAACGCGCCACGCTCAGCAGGAACTGTCGCACCTGCGGGTTGTCGGTGTTGAACTTGGGCAGCGAACGGATGCCCCACCAGCTTTCATAATTCGCCTTCTTGCGCCCATCGTAGGGGAAGATGGGAAACTTCTTAATGTGGAACCACCCCACGTAGGGAGAGTGTGCGCCGTTCTCCACCACATCATGGAACGCATAAAAGCCGCGCCCGCAGTGATTGAACACGCCGTCCAGAATCAGTCGCATCCCGCGACGGTGCATCTCTTGCACCAGATTCTGAAAGTCCTCCATCGTGCCCAGTTTAGGGTCGATGCGGAAGTAGTCGTAGGTGTTATAGCGATGGTTGGAAGTGGCTTGAAAGATGGGGTTCAGGTAGATGGCGGTGATGCCCAGCTCCTGCAGGTAGTCCAGCTTCTGCAGGATGCCCTGCAGGTCGCCGCCCATGAAGTTATAGGGCGTGGGCGGGGCGCCCCACGGATGCACGTTGGCGGGATCGTTGGTACGGTCGCCGTTGGCAAAGCGGTCGGGGAAAATTTGATAGAAGACGGCGTGTTTCACCCAGTTGGGCGTGCGGAACTCACTCATCTTGGGCTTCCTGGCTCCATTGCTCCAGCATCTGTGCGAACTGTTGCAGTTGCGTGCGCACCCGATCGAAGAGTGGACGCATCTCTTCGACCAGTTGCATCACCCGCTGCGGGTTCAATCGGAAAGAATAGACGTTGCGCACCACGTGGCGAAAGCGCATGTACTCATCCAGCTGCGTCACTGTGCCTTCGTCGAGTACAGGCGGGCGCACTGTGGGCACGGAGAAACTCATTTGCTCCAGCAGGTCGCGATGCCACCGCTCTCCGGCGGGCGCAGAGTGGTCTACGACTCGTGCAATCTGCAGGAAGATTCGCTCCAGCGTGGTGTAAAAATCGTGCAAGTTGTGTGCGGCAGCGTCCAGGTAAACGTCCTCGCCGGGATGTTGATGCAGAAGTAGCCGTGCGCGCTCTGCCCTGCGAACTACCTGTTCGATATCCTGCAGCTCCGTGCGGATGCGCGCGGCGAGTACGCGGTAGTCATCGTGGCTCATACGTCTACACCCTCCTGCTCAATCACGTGCAGGATGCCCGGCTGACACGTGCTGACATCCACCAGATTGACCTCTATCTCGCTGTCCAGATAAGCAACAGCACTCATTGCCCGAAGGGTATCCTGCGGTGCGATACCCCACGCGGCGATGTCCACATCGGAACGTTCGTCGAACATGCTGGGGCGCAGCAGTGAGCCAAACACTACCACGCGCGTCACTCCATACTCGCGACGCAACAGTTCCGCCGCTTCTCGAGCCAGCTGCCACGCGCGCTGGTACCGTTTCTGCCGCTGCCTCTCGACTTTGCGACGACGCTGGCGCAACGTTTCGATGTATGGCTGCCACTCCGGTTCGCTCATGGCTGCCACCGCCTTGCCTCTATTATAGCATACGGGGCAGGATTCTCCCGAAAGTAGAGGAAGTAACCCAATATGAAGCATCGGTACACACGGATGGCGGGGGTGCTGCTGCATCCCACCTCTCTGCCCGGTCCGTTCGGCATCGGCGAGCTGGGCAGTACAGCCTACCGATTTGTAGACTGGCTGGCGCGGGCGGGGCAAAGCCTCTGGCAGGTGTTGCCTCTCGCGCCAACGGGATTCGCCGACTCGCCGTACGCCGCCTTTTCCGCCTTCGCTGGCAATCCTTTGCTGATTAGCCTGCAGCGGCTACATGACGAAGGGTTACTCTCCGACAGCGACTTCGCCGATTACCCCATGCTTCCGCAGGACAGGGTCGATTACGGACTGGTCATCCCGCACAAAATGACGTTGCTGCGTCGGGCATATGAGCGATGGAAGTCGCGAGCCACCAGCGAGGATTACCATCAGCTGGACGCCTTTCGCAGGGAGCAGGCGCACTGGCTGGAGGATTTCGCGCTGTTCATGGCGTTGAAAGAGGTGTTCGGGGGCAGAGCGTGGACGGAATGGGACAACGAGTTCGCCCTGCGCCGCCCGGATGCGCTGCGGAAGGCGCGTAGCGAGCTACAGGATGCGATACAGTTCCATGTTTTTCTGCAATACCGGTTCCGTCAGCAGTGGCTGGATGTGAAGCGCTACGCGAACGAGCGAGGCATCCGCATCATGGGCGACATGCCCATCTTCGTGGCGCACGACAGCGCGGACGTGTGGGCGCACCCGGAAATGTTCCATTTAGACCGCCGCGGCAACCCCACGTTCGTCGCCGGTGTGCCCCCGGATTACTTCAGCCCGACGGGGCAACGATGGGGCAACCCCGTCTACCGATGGGATGTGCTCAAGAGGCAAGACTATCGCTGGTGGGTTGAGCGGTTTCGCGCCATCTTGCAACTGGTGGATATGGTGCGAGTAGACCACTTTCGCGGTTTCGCGGCATACTGGCGGGTACCCGCTTCGGAACCAACGGCAGTCAGCGGAAAGTGGGTGCGAGTGCCCGGCAGGGAGCTGTTTGGGACGCTAAAGCGGGAGCTGGGCGAACTGCCCATTGTTGCAGAGGACCTTGGCATCATCACACCGGATGTGGTGCGCTTGCGTAAGGGACTGGGCTTCCCGGGGATGCGGGTGTTGCAATTTGCCTTCGACGGCGACCCCGACAATCCGTACCTTCCTTTTAACTACGAGCTGGATACCGTTGTATACACCGGCACGCACGATAACGATACGCTGGTCGGCTGGTTTGCAAGCTTGAGCTACGAGGAAAAACGGCGCGTGTTCGATTATATCGGGCGCGAGGACATCAGCATCCACTGGGAGATGATTCGGCTGGCTTATGCTTCAGTAGCATGGATAGCGGTTATCCCCCTGCAGGACTGGCTGGGGTTGGGAAGCGAGGCGAGGATGAACCAGCCCGGTCGCGAAGAGGGCAACTGGCAGTGGCGGTGTCGGTCAGAATACCTGAATGAGGAGTTAGCAGAGGCTATAGCGAAAATGTGTGTGATTTACGGGCGCAAAAGGTATTGACAGATTTATGGAAGTTGTGCTAACGTGTAGACAGGGTAGACACACCCGAAAAGGACGGAAAGGGGGTAACACTCTCGGTGTCCAGTTGGAAACAGCAACAGATATCGCCGGTGGTCGCCTGGGTAACTATCATCGTGGTGGTTGCTATCGCGGCGTTCACCATCTGGCGATACACGGGTAGCCCGGGGCGCAAGGGCATGACGGAGGAACAGCGAAGGCAGATGGAACAGATGTTCGGCAATCAGCCCCCTGGTCCCGGCACCAGAGCACCGTCGCCGGGTGCTCCCGCGCCCACCGCGCCATCGACGCGGTGAGGCTGGCACGATATCCAAAACACACCACAACATACTTGAGGAGGGTATCCATGAAACGCCACGCATTTACGCTCATCGAGTTACTGGTTGTTATCGCGATTATCGCGATACTGGCAGCCATTCTGTTCCCTGTGTTTGCACAGGCTAGAGCAACTGCCCGCAGGACCGCCTGTCTGTCCAACATGAAGCAGCTGACGCTGGGGATGCTGCAGTACAATCAGGACTACGATGAGAAGTTCCCCGGATGGGACTGGGGCTTCTTCTGCAACGGTGGGAACCAGGGTCTTCCCCGCGACTCCGCCGCGTTCTGGACGATGGCAATCTACCCCTACGTGAAAAACGACGGGGTGTATCAGTGCCAGGACGACCCGTTGCAGTGGAACGATGCATGGGCAAGCTGCAGTGACGACGGAGGGCGGAATGACCGCTTCGCGCCCATCAACCCTGCAAACGGTTAGCCCTGCAACTTCTGGGACGCCTGCAACCCGCGTTTCGTCTCGTATGGCTTAAACGAGTCTCTGGCTAACGGACGTGCGCTCGCCAGTGTTCCCACCCCGTCCAACTGGGCTCTGTTCTTCGACAGCTCGGCGCAGCTGGTAGACATCTGGGTCGGGGAAGGACCCAATGCGGACAACTTCAACTGGATTGCCGCACGCACCGCATTTGCCACTGAAGGCTGCTGCAAGATATGGACCTGCTGCCGCACCGCCGAATCCTGGATTCAGGAGTTCGGTCAGGGTGAACTGGACCAGCTGCCCCGCCACGCTGGCGGCGAGAACGTGAGCTTCGTGGACGGACACGCCAAGTTCTTCCGCTGGACGCAGCTGACCTGGGGCAACATGACGACCGGCAGCTTGTAATCTGCGGTCTACAGTCTGACCAAAGGGCGAGCGAGGCGCGCTCGCCCTTTGTTTGCATAAAGGAAGCGGAGGCGCAAGTCGCCGGAATGAAATGTGGCATTCTGTTTTTCACGTTGTTTGCGTTGCTGCTCACCGCTAACACAAAGGGAGGCAACATGCCTGGCCGTTCTGACGATGCACTGGCTTATTTGCAGAGATGCAACGTGATATGGGATACCCCTTCTGCCGATAGCTCCGGCTCCATGCCGCTGGGCAACGGCGACATTGGCGTGAACGTGTGGGTGGAACCGAACGGCGACCTCGTGTTCTACCTCAGCAAGACCGATGCATGGAGCGAGGTAAACCGCCTGCTGAAGCTGGGCAGGGTGCGCGTGACCCTCTCCCCTTCCCTGCTGAACGGAGGCAGGTTCTTCCGGCAGGAGCTTCGGCTCTTGCAGGGCGAGGTGCTGATTCAGGGAGGTAACCCCGACAAACCGACCAGCCTGCGCGTATGGGTAGACGCCTATCGTCCTGTGGTGTGGGTGGATGTCGACAGCCCGCAGCCCGTGCATGTTCGTGCCCATGTGGAAATCTGGCGCAACTCGAACCGCAGGCTGGAAGGACGCGAGCTGTTCAGCGCATACGGGCTGATGGACGCCCCTTTCCCCGTGGTGGAACATGCCGACACCGTCCTGGAAGACCATCGCGACCGCGTGGTCTGGTTCCACCGCAACCCCACCTCTATTTTCGAGCAAACCCTGCGCCATCAGGGGCTGCAGAGCCTGATTGGGAAGATACCCGACCCCCTGCTCTATCGCACTTTCGGCGGGATGATGCGCGGCAAAGGATTGACCCGTGAGGATGCGCGCACCCTGCGCAGTGCCAACCCCGCAAAGCGGTTTTCCATCGCGATACACTTACTGACTGCGCAGACCGACACGGTAAAGCAATGGATTGAAAGACTGGAAGCCCAGGCGGCGAGAACGGAATCGGTTCCGCGCAACCAGGCGCGAGCCGCACATCAGCGATGGTGGCTCAGCTTCTGGCGACGGAGCTGGATTGTGGTGAGTAGCACCCCGCAGGCTGATGTTGTCACACAAGGGTATGCGCTGCAGCGGTTCATCAACGCCTGCGCCGGGCGAGGGGCGTATCCCATCAAGTTCAATGGCTCCATTTTTACGGTGGACTCGCGTGAATCGGACGAGCACTTCGATGCGGATTACCGTCGATGGGGCGGGGAGTACTGGTTTCAGAACACGCGGTTGCCCTACTGGAGCATGATACCTGCGGGCGATTTCGAGATGATGCAGCCTCTGTTCAGGATGTATGCGAACGCCTTACCTCTGGCGAAGGAGCGAACCCGCCTCTACTTTGGACACGAAGGAGCCTATTTCCCCGAAACCATCACCTTCTGGGGAACCTACGCCAACTGCAACTACGGCTGGAACCGCGAAGGCAAGCCGATTTCCCATATCGATAACCCCTATATCCGTTACTACTACTCGTGCAATCTGGAACTGCTGACGCTGGCGCTGGAGTACTTCTTCCACACAGGCGATAAACGTTTTCTCCATGACACGCTTCTGCCTTTTGCGGATGCTTCTATCGCGTTCTACGACCGCCACTTCCCACGCGATGATGGGGGTAAATTGCTGTTCAAGCCAGCGCAATCGCTGGAGACATACCCCGATGTGGTCAACCCTCTGCCGGATATCGCCGGACTGCGCTGGACGCTGGAGGGGTTGCTGCGGCTGCCGCTGGGTAAAGAACACGCACATCGGCGCCACCTGTGGCAACGGTTGCTTGGGCAGTTGCCGCCTTTGCCAGCAAGGACCGAGAACGGGCAAACCTTCCTGCTGCCTGCGCAGGAGATACTGGCGCCGCCCATCAACTCGGAAAACCCCGAACTTTACGCCGTCTTTCCGTACCGACTTTACGGCGTGGGCAAGCCGGACATTCAGGTAGCACGCAATACTTACGCCCGTCGTCCTTACAAAGGCAACGAAGGCTGGCGACAGGATCCCATCTGGGCGGCGATGCTGGGAATGGCAGAAGAAGCCCGCAATATGGTAGCGCAGCGATTCGCCACCAAACACCCCGGCAGTCGGTTTCCTGCCTTCTGGGGACCCAATTACGACTGGATACCCGACCAGGACCATGGCTGCGCAGGCATGATTGCACTGCAGGCGATGCTGATGCAGACGGATGGCAACAGGATTCTGCTGTTCCCTGCGTGGCCGAAAGGATGGGACGTTTCCTTCCGCCTGCACGCGCCGGGCAAAACGGTGGTGGAAGGCGTGTTCCGCGCGGGCAAGCTGCAAACGCTGAAGGTAACGCCCGCCATCAGGGAGAAGGATGTTACTGTGCTAGAGCCTCAGTAGAGCGAGGAAACGGGTTATGCCGCGTGCGATCGTCACAGGCGGAGCGGGATTTCTGGGGTCGCATCTGGTAGACAGGTTGCTGGCGGAAGGCTACGAAGTGATTGCGCTGGATAATCTGATTACCGGACGCATCGAGAACATCGCGCACCTTGCGGGCAACGAGCGTTTCCGCTTCATCAAACAGGATGTTACCGAGTATCTGTACATCGATGGTGCGGTAGACATCGTGTTCCATTTCGCCTCGCCCGCCAGCCCGGTGGACTTCGCCACGAGGCCCATTCAGATACTGAAGGTGAACGCACTGGGCACCCACAAAACGCTGGGGCTGGCGAAGGCGAAAGGCGCGCGATACGTGCTGGCTTCCACCTCCGAAGTGTACGGCGACCCTCTGGTGCATCCGCAGACCGAAGACTATACGGGCAATGTGAACCCAGTCGGCGTGCGGGGTGCATATGATGAGGGCAAACGCTTTGCAGAAGCGATGACGATGGCGTACCATCGCCATCACGGGCTGGACACACGCATTGTGCGTATTTTCAATACCTTTGGCGAGCGGATGCGCCTGGATGACGGCAGGATGATCCCCAACTTCATCGGGCAGGCATTGCGTGGCGAGCCTATCACCGTGTACGGCGATGGACAGCAGACCCGCAGCTTCTGCTACGTTTCCGACCTGATTGAAGGAGTCTGGCGGCTCTCACAGCTGCCCGACTATCACGAGCCGGTCAATATCGGCAATCCGGATGAGCGCACGGTGCTGGAAATTGCTCAGTTGGTCAAACAGCTGGCGCAAAGTTCCAGCAACATCGTGTTCTGCCCGCTATTTTCTCCGGACGAGCCGCGCCGACGCAGACCCGATATCACCCGTGCACGTCAGCTGCTGGGCTGGGAACCGCAGGTGAGCGTGGAAGAAGGACTGAGGCGCACCCTCGAACACTTTCGGGCGCGCCTCGCCGGAAGATAACTTTTATGACGTCGCCTCTTTCTCTTCCGCCAGTGCTGCCAGAAACGCATCCACGCCCGCCTGAGCCACGATGCGGTCTTGCTCCACCGTACCGGAGCTCACCCCGACCGCGCCGATGACCTGTCCGTCGACAATGATAGGCAGTCCACCGCCGAAAATCATGAACCGTCCCTGGTTGCTGACGTGAATGCCGAAAACCGGGCCTCCTTGCGGTGAAGCACTCAGGGCGTACTCGTGGGTGCCTCGCCTTGTGCCCGCAGCGGTAAATGCTTTGTTGATGGCGATGTCGATGCTGGTGATGCGGGCATTGTCCATGCGGCAAAAGGCGAGTAGATTACCGCCGTCGTCCACGACGGCGATGTCCATATCCTGTCCCAATTCCCGAGACTTGGCTTCACACGCCTGAACGATTAACTTTGCTCCCTCCAGCGTCAGTTTGATTCGGTTTCGCTGTACCAGCGCCATCGATGTGCCTCCCTGAAAAATCGCTTTTTGGATAGTCCTGTAACCCAGTATACCACTTCAATCGGTCGTGAGCAACGGCGGCGCAGGAGCTTTGTTTGCTGTGGCGAATACAAGCAGAAAATGAGGGTTTGGTTGCTTTCCGTGTTTTGTATAGGGTGTGGACTGGCATTGGCAGGGCGTGGCAACTGCCAGAGTAACTGGCGTGCCCCGGTGCTAGTACGCAACGCTGAACCGCTGAACATCCTCTTTCTTCAGGCTCCTCCTGCTTCAGCATCGGTTCTCACGGAAGGCGAGACACAACTGCAATTGAACTTGGACGTGGTGAATCACCTGCTGTTTGATAGGGATTCAGGAAGCCGTTTGGAACAGGACTTCGAGGTACAGCGGCTCACCGCAACGGTCGCGTGCGGTGTCGGCAATAACGCGGAGGTTGTTGTGCACCTGCCCATGCTCGCACGCAACGGCGGCGTCATGGATGAGGTCATCAACACCTGGCACCGCTGGTTTGGCTTCAAAGGCGGAGGAAGAGCCAGCCACCGCAGCTACCGGGTACGCGAGTGGATTGTGCGTGACGGAAAAACACTGGTTTCACTGGACGGTGCCGCCGTTGGGATAGGAGATACCACGCTGGAGGTGCGCCAGTCGCTGGGTCGGCTCGGACGAAGCTTCTGGGCGGTGCGGGTGATGCTCAAACTGCCAACGGGCTGCGCCTCACAGCAGTTTGGCAGTGGAGCGGTTGACGCAGGGGCTGGAGTTGTAATGACCTACTGGTGCGGGAGCCGCCTGGTGTGGCACATGAACCTGAGCAAAGTATGGGTAGGACGCCCTTCCAGCCTCGGCGTGTCAGCGCGCGACATGGTGCAATGGTTATTGGCGGTGGAGTATCTGGCAGACAGGCAGGTCTCTCTGGTCGCTCAGATAGACGACAACCGTACTCCTGTCGTTGTGGGATTGCCCTACGCCGATGGCGCGCGCCGCTCCCTCACCATCGGACTGATTCGCGAAATTCGCTCCGGACTGCACGCGGAGCTGTCACTTACCCAAAACCAGTTCGGCTGGCTGGCACGAGTCGCCCCGGACTTCCATTTGCATCTTGGCATACGATGGGAGCGGTAAACCTTAAAATTTCTTTAACATTGGTGCGTTACGATAATTGTGGCGTAAACAATGATGTCACGAGAGAAAGAAACAGGGAGGACGATAGGCATGCGGCTTAAAGCCTTAGCAGCAACGGCGTATTTGCCGGTAGTTCTGGCTGTAGTCATGGCAGTGGGGTGTGCGCCTAAAAAACAGGCTTCAACCGATAGCGCCAGCAAAGTGCAGATTACAGGAGCGGGATCCACTTTTGTGTATCCCCTGATGTCGCGCTGGTCTTCGGAGTATGCCAAACTGACGGGCGTACAGGTGAATTACCAGAGCATCGGTAGCGGGGGAGGCATCCAGCAGTTCAAGGAGGGCACCATTGACTTCGGTGCGACCGATGTAGCAGTGTCGGAAGAGGAGGAGAAAACCTTCACCCGTCCATTTGTGCAATTTCCGGTGGTAGCGGGCACGGAGGCAGTGGTCTACAATCTGCCCGGCATCACCCAGAACCTGAAACTCACCCCCGACGTACTGGTAGACATCTTTCTCGGCAAGGTGAAGAAGTGGAACGATGCGCGCATTGCGCAGCTGAACCCGGATGTGCAGTTGCCGGATATGAACATCGTGGTTGTCCATCGGTCGGATGGCAGCGGCACCACGTACATTTTCACGGACTACCTGTCTACGGTCAGCTCCGAGTGGGAGCAGAAGGTGGGGCGTGGGAAGTCGGTGAGCTGGCCGACCGGTGTTGGGGCGAAGGGCAATGAAGGGGTCACCGGTCAGGTGAAGCAATTGCCGGGCGCAATCGGATATGTAGAGCTGAACTACGCGCGTCAGAATAACCTGGCATTTGCAGCCATCCAGAACGCGGCTGGCCAGTTTGTATTGCCCAGTCAGGAGACCGGTACCGCAGCGACCCGCGCCGCCTTAGAACGACTACAGCGGGACATCCGCAGCAGCGTGGTGAACATGTCTGGGGAAAACGCCTATCCGATTACCGGCTTCGTATATGTCTTGCTGGACAAACAGCCCAAAGATACGGCAAAGTCGGCAGAGATGAAGAAGTTCTTCGAGTGGGTACTGAAGAACGGACAGAAGATAGCAGGGGAGCTGGACTACGTGCCGCTCGCAGAAGAAGTGGTTCAAATGTCCTTGCAGAAACTCGCCGAGGTGCCATAACTGAATGAACGAACCGGCAACGGATGCAGCTGCAAGTTTCAGGATACGTCGGTACAGGAGAAGCAGCGCTTTCTGGTCTGACCGTCTTTTCAGGGCGGTTGTCATTGCATCAGCCTCAGTGTTGGGACTGCTCATACTGTTCTTTGCGTACGAGCTGTGGCAGTCTTCGACGCTGAGCATCCGTACCTTTGGATGGCGGTTCTGGGTGTCGCGCGATTGGGACCCGGTGCGCGAACGGTTTGGGGCTTTGCCCTTCATCTGGGGCACGCTGGTCACCTCCATCGCTGCGTTGATTCTCGCCGTGCCGCTCAGCCTGGGAACCGCCATCTTCATCGCTGAGGTCGCCCCCCGCTGGCTGCGACCGCCGGTCTCTTTCGTCGTGGAGCTGCTGGCAGCCATTCCCTCTGTGGTGTATGGCTTGTGGGGAGTGTTTGTGATGGTTCCCTGGTTGCGTGAGCACGTGCAGATTCCGCTGGAACAGCGATTCGGGCATATCCCGCTGTTTCAAGGTCCTGCCGTAGGTGTCAGCATGATGGCAGCTATCCTGGTGCTCGCAGTCATGATTATCCCCTACATCACCGCGGTATCGCGCGAGGTGATACTGGCGGTGCCACAGTCGCAGCGTGAAGCATCGTACGGTCTGGGTGCTACCAAGTGGGAAACCATCCGGCGGGTGGTGCTACGCTACGCACGGGTGGGTATACTCGGCGCAATTATCCTCGGGTATGGGCGCGCTGTTGGCGAGACGATGGCGGTCACAATGGTCATCGGCAACCGTCCCGAAATCTCGTTGTCCCTGCTGCACCCCGGCTACACCATGGCGAGCGTCATCGCCAATGAGTTTACCGAAGCCACCTCGCCCCTGTATCTGTCATCGCTTACCGAGATAGGTTTATTGCTGTTCGTTATCACCCTGCTGATTAACGCGCTGGCTCGGTTCCTCGTGTGGCGCGTTTCCAGAGGGGAGGTGCATTACTGATGCGCATCTCAAGGATTCACGAGTTTTGGCGCAGGTTTATCAACGCAGTATCGCTGGCACTTACCGGCGTTTGCGCAGCCATCGTGATGGCGCCGGTGTTCATCATCCTCGCCTACCTGCTCATGAACGGCATTCGATCCATCAACGTAGAGTTCCTCACTAGTCTACCCAAATCGCCAGGAGAGCCGGGCGGCGGAGTGGCAAACGCCATTGTGGGCAGCTTCTACATGGTAGGGTTGGGGCTCATTCTCTCGTTACCCGTTGGTGTGGGTGCAGGCGTGTACCTGGCGGAGTTCGGGCGGACGCGCTATGCGCAGGTGATTCGTTTCATTGCCGATGTGCTGAACGGGGTGCCCAGCATCGTCATCGGCGTATCGGTATGGGCTTTGCTGGTGGTGCCTTTGCGTTCGTTTTCTGCGCTGGCTGGCGGAGTGGCGCTATCGTTCATCATGATCCCCATGATCGCCCGCACGACCGAGGAGATGGTACGCGCGGTTCCTAACATGCTGCGTGAAGCATCGCTGGGTTTGGGCGCGACCTACGCCCGCACCATGTGGAGTGTGGTATTGCCTGCCGCACGAGGGGGTATCGTCACTGGCGTGATGCTGGCTCTGGCGCGCGCGTTTGGGGAGGCTGCTCCTCTGCTGTTTACCGCACTGGGCAACCGCTACTGGAACTTCTATCTGGACCGCCCCATGGCGAACCTGCCCACCCAGATATACGAGTACGCCAAGTCACCTTATGTAGACTGGCACCGCCAGGCGTGGGCGGCTGCGCTGGTATTGATTACAGTGGTGCTGGTGCTGAATGTCATCGCGCGTATCTCAACCCGTGAGCGATTCCGTGCATTGAGGTGACACCGATGCAAGAAGGTATTCCTGCTCTCACCGTCCAACCTGACCTCTTGATGCGGGAGGATGCATCTATGGCAACCGTTGTGTTTCCGCGGCGCGAGGAGGTAACCGCACCGCCGCAGCCCAAAATCAGCACGCGCAACCTGAACGTTTACTACGGCAACTTCCATGCGATAAAGGATGTCAATCTGGACATTCTGCCCAATCACATCACGGCACTTATCGGACCATCGGGTTGCGGAAAATCGACCTTCTTGCGGTGCCTCAACCGCATGAATGACCTGATTGAGAACGCGCGTGTGGAAGGCTCGGTATTGCTGGATGGGCAGGATGTCAACGACCCGCGCACGGATGTGGTCGCTCTGCGGCGACGGGTGGGTATGGTGTTCCAGCGACCGAACCCCTTCCCCATGTCCATCTATGATAACGTGGCGTACGGTCCACGCATACACGGGATACGTCGCCGCAGTGCGCTGAACGAGATAGTCGAGCGAAGCCTCAGACAGGCAGCGCTGTGGGATGAGGTCAAAGACAAGCTCCGGCAATCCGCGCTGGCATTGTCCGGCGGACAACAGCAAAGGTTGTGCATCGCGCGGGTGCTGGCAGTGCAACCGGAAGTGCTACTGATGGATGAGCCTGCCTCCGCGCTGGACCCTACCGCAACCTTCCGCATCGAGGAGCTGATGCAGGAGTTGAAAAGCCGGTATACCATTGTCATCGTCACCCACAACATGCAACAGGCAGCACGTGTCAGTCAGTACACAGGGTTCTTCTATAAAGGAGAGCTGTACGAATTTGGCGAAACAGCCAAGATATTCACGAACCCAGAACGGCGTGAGACTGAAGACTACATCCGCGGACGATTTGGATAACGGGAAGAGGTAGAACAATGAGACGGAGATTGGGCTACGTTGTCGCAGTCTTGTGGCTTCTGCTGGCGCTGTCGGCGCAAGCACAGAAGTTCGCTACAGGCGTGGTTTTCCACGATGTGAACCGCAACGGAGTCCGCGATGCGGCAGAGCCCGGCATCGCGAACGTGCTGGTATCCAATCAGCGCGAGGTCGTTCGCACCGACAGGCAGGGGCGGTACAAACTGCCCGTCGCCGACGATACTATTCTGTTCGTGATCAAGCCCCGAGGATGGCAGGTACCGCTCAGCGAACAGAATTTGCCGCAATTTTACTACATCCATAAACCGAAAGGTTCTCCAGCGTTGCGATATGCAGGCGTACCGCCGACAGGTGATCTGCCCAAGTCGGTAGACTTTGCCCTGATGCCGCATCGCGAGCGGGATCAGTTCAGAATACTCGTTTTCGGCGATACGCAACCTCGTGACCTGCAGGAGGTCGGTTACATCGCCCATGACGTCGTGCGGGAGCTGGCTGGGGTAAAGGATGTCACCTTCGCGACCGTGCTGGGCGACATCGTGTTCGATGACTTAAACCTCTTCGAGCCGTTGAATCGGGTGCTTGCCCAGATTGGTGTCCCTTGGTATCCCGTCATCGGCAATCATGACATGAACTTCGATGGGCAACAGGACCATCTCGCCGATGAGACCTATGAGCGGGTCTACGGACCGCCATACTATGCCTTTGAATACGGGCGGGTGAGCTTTATCGTGCTGGATGACGTCAACTGGCAAGGACAGGGATACACAGCGGGACTGGGAGACAGGCAGATCGAGTTTGTGCGCAACTACCTCAAATACGTGCCGCGCAGTAACCTCGTTGTGCTGCTCATGCACATTCCCCTCTGGCAGCTTCCAGAGTCGGAACGCAAGCAGCTCTTCGATGCACTGGCGCCTTTCGCGAACACGCTGTCCTTCTCCGCGCACACCCATATCCAGACGCACATGTTTTTCACCGCGGAGCAGGGATGGAGGGGCTCACGTCCTCATCATCACGTGAACGCGGTGACGGTGTGTGGTAGCTGGTGGACTGGGGTACCCGACCCGCTGGGCATCCCGCACACCACCATGCGTGATGGCACGCCCAATGGATATCTGATCGCGGACTTCGCCGGCACTCGATACACCATCCGCTACAAAGCCGCCCGCCGTCCAGAAGACTACCAGATGCACATCTACCTCCCTGACATCGTTCCCGTAAGGGAGCTGGCTAACACGCGCGTGCTGGTGAACGTCTTCTTCGGCTCGGAGAAGTGCAAGGTGGAAATGCGCGTTGGGGAAACAGGTGAATGGATAACCATGACGCGCGTGCAGGAACCCGACCCAGCTTATGCTCAGATGAAGAAGCTGGAAGAGCAGTACACCCTGCCCGGACGGAGGCTGCCTGGTTTAATGAACTCTCCTCATCTGTGGGCGGCGAACCTTCCCGCAAACCTCCCTCGCGGAACTTACCTTTTGCACGTGAGGACAACCGATATGTTCGGGCGGACATGGAGTGATCGAAGAATCTTCTCTGTGCGCTGAGCGGCACTTCCTTCCTGCTGTTTCTGCGTGGAATAATATATAATATAGTGATAAGCCCAACCGACGACGCAGAAGAAGGAGAAGATTCCAGACATGACCGTCGTACGCCATGCATTCGATGAGGAGTTGCAGCTGCTTCAGAATGAACTGCTGGAGATGGGCAGTTTCGTCGAGCAGATGCTGGATCAGGCAGTACAGTCCCTATGTAATCGCGATGAGGAGCTTGCCAAGGAGATTGTTCGTCGCGATGATGAAGTGGACGAGATGGACGTGAACATCGAGATGCACTGCCTGCGCTTGCTGGCTTTGCAACAACCGATGGCACGCGACCTGCGCCTCATCGGCACGGTGCTGAAGACCATTACCGACCTCGAGCGCATCGGAGACCACTCGGTAGATATTGCCAAGGCGGCAATTGCACTCAAGGATTTTCCACACGTCATCTCCTTAGTGGACGTTCCTCTGATGAAGCGGAAAGTCTGCAGCATGATCCGCGGCGGGCTCGAGTCCTTCACTCAGCACAACCTCGAGATGGCGTACGACGTATGTGAAATGGACAACGAGGTGGACAAGCTCTACCGCCGGATGCGACGTGCCATCATCGCCGCAACTCAGATTAACCCCGAACATCTCGAAGCAGCAACCACTATGTTGCTGGTCATCTACTATCTGGAGCGGTGTGCAGACCACGCGGTGAACGTGGCGGAGCGCGTGGTTTTTGTAGAAACCGGTGTGCTGCGGCAGCTGGCAGTCAGTCACCGCGGCGAATATATCCCAGAAGAAAACACCAACTGGACAGACAGCGTATGAGCGTCGATATCGCGCGGAATGTGGCGGTAGTGCGCGAGCGCATCGCCCGGGCGTGCGAACGTGCCGGGCGCAAACCGGAAGAGGTTACGTTAATCGCTGTCTCCAAAACGGTGGACATCGCGCGTATCGAGCAAGCTATCGCGGCAGGAATCGTGCATTTCGGAGAGAACTACTATCAAGAGGCGCGCGAGAAGATACCGTTGATTAGCGCGTCCGTACAATGGCACTTCATCGGACATTTGCAGAAGAACAAGGCGCGAGGTGTCGTGCCCCTATTCGAGTGGATACACACTGTTGACGATGAAGCCCTCGCGCACGAAATCGATCGGCGAGCGCAGGCGGCGGGAAAGCGACAACGCGTTTTGATAGAGGTCAATATCTCTCAAGAACCACAGAAGTATGGGGTGCGTCCCGAAGAGGCTTTGTCGTTGGCGGAGCGAATAGCGCAGCTGCCGCACGTGCAGCTGGAGGGGTTTATGGGCATGGCTCCCATCGTCGAAGATGCAGAGCAAGCCCGCCCCTATTTCGCCGGGCTGCGTCGCCTGTTTGAGAAGCTGCCCGAAGCCCACCGTATACACCTGTCTATGGGAATGACACAGGACTTCGAGGTAGCGATTGAAGAAGGGGCAACCATGGTTCGAATCGGCACGGCGATTTTCGGTGCGCGATCTTAAAGGAGGGTGAAGGGGTGCAGGAACCTTTCGAGGAAGAGGCGGGGCGTTCCTGGTGGTCACGGATTAAGGAACGACTGTTCGGCACAGATGAGGAAGAGGAGCAGGATGGCGGCACGGTGATCCGCCTTCACACGCGCCCGGCGCAGCGGGTAAACGTACTCTACGCTCGTTCCTTCGAGGATGCCCGGCGCGCTGCGGATGGCTTGAAAGCAGGGCATCAGCAGCTGGTCAACTTCCAGTATGCCGATGCCCGCGTGCGTGAGCGAGTGGTGGACTTCCTGATGGGCGTGGTGTATGCACTGGAGGGCACCGTAGAGCGTGTGCACGAGCAGGTGTTTCTGTTCGCGCCTGCCAATGTGCAGGTGGAAATGACCACTGTCGACGATTTCCATAACGGGTCATGGGGTGAACGCGAGCGGTGAGCTTAAAGGACAAAACGATAGCGATTATCGGCACGGGCGCGATGGGTTCCGCAGCCTGTCGCGGGCTTCTGAAGGCGAAAGCGGTAGAACCCGAGCAGATTGTCGCCACGGATATCCACCGCGAAAAGGTAGACGCTCTGGTGCATGAGCTGGGTATCCGTTCTGCACCATCGAACGTGGAGGCAGCGAGACAGGCGGACATCGTGATGCTGTGTGTGAAACCCTATCTCATCCACGACGTGGTGGAAGAGATTGCAGGCGTCATCACCCCTCAGAAGCTCATCATCTCCATTGCCGCAGGTGTACCGATTTCGCGTATCGAGGACCTGCTACCTCCTCGCACACCGGTGATTCGCGCCATGCCGAACACCTGCGCCATCGTGGGAGCGGGGGCGGCGGCATACGCACGCGGTCGCTATGCTACCGAAGAACACGCCGCAGCCGCGCATGAGATTTTCACCTCCTTCGGCGAGGCGGTGGAGGTGGAGGAACACCTCTTGAACGCCGTCACCGCCATCAGTGGCAGCGGTCCTGCCTACGCCTACCTGATGATCGAAGCCCTTTCCGATGGTGGAGTACGGGCAGGGCTACCACGCGACATCGCTACGTTTCTGGCGGCGCAGACCATGCTGGGCGCGGCGAAGATGGTGCTGGAAACAGGGATGCACCCGGCGCAGCTGAAAGACATGGTGACCACCCCGGCGGGAACCACCATCGCCGCGCTGGTAGTGATGGAGCGCGCCGGCGTGCGCTCCGCCCTGATCGAAGCGGTCGCCGCCGCCATCGAGCGGGCAAACGAACTCTCCTAATTCAAAGGCGGCAACGCGCTCGCTTCGTCCAGCACGGCTTTCTCCTCCGGCGGTAGCGGTCCGCTCCAGCCGTTCAGTATGAGGTTCAGCTGCTCCATGTTGCGCGCGCCGATAATGGCGCAGGTCACCGCGGGATGGCTGATGGTCCACGCAATCGCCGTCTGCACCAGAGGACGGTCAAAGCGTTTCAGCACCTCTACGATGCGCTGTGCCCGTTCGATGTTGTGGGGTTGCGCCCGCCGTTCCAAAAACCATTTGTTCTCGGCGGCGCGAGTACCGGGCGGAGGAGGTTCGCCAGGGCGATACTTTCCCGTGAGAATGCCTCCCGCCAGCGGGCTGTACACCATCACGCCCACGCCTTCCGCCTCGCACAGAGGCAGCAGTTCCATCTCGATGACGCGGTCGATCAGGTTGTAACGGGGCTGGATGCTGTCGAAGCGCGCCCAATCGTGCTTGTCGCTGAGCCACAACGCCTTGCACAGCTGCCACGCTACGAAGTTGGAACAGCCGATATAGCGCACCTTGCCCTGCCGCACCAGGTCGTTGAGTGTGGAAAGGGTTTCCTCCAGCGGCGTGTTCTCATCCCACGAGTGCACCTGATAGAGGTCGATGACGTCGGTTTGCAGGCGGCGCAGGCTGGCTTCCACTTGTTGCATGATGTGGTATCTTGACAGCCCTTCGCCGTTGGGACCCTCCGCCACGCGAGCGCGCACTTTGGTCGCAATGACCACTTTGTCGCGATAGGGTCGCAGAGCCTTGCCCAGAATCTCTTCCGAGCGTCCGCCCGTGTACACGTTGGCGGTGTCGAAGAAGTTGATACCCGCCTCCAGACAACGCTCCACCATGGCGATTGAGGTCGGCTCATCCGCCTCTCCACCGAAGGTCATGCAGCCCATACACAGTTCGGACACCCACAGTCCCGTTTTGCCCAGCCGTTTGTAGTTCATGGTACTGCCTCCCGTTCGCAGTTGTTATTGGATTCGTCATCAGCCAGCCGATACCTGCTTACCCGGTTCGGCAAACCTACGTTCCTCTTCATCCAGAACCAGCACCCAATCACCGCCATCAGGCGCGGGCGGAGGGATGAATTGCTGCACTCCGCGTGTTGCGAAGCTACCCGCGTGCTTCACCTTGCCCGTTCGGGGATCGTACCACCATGCGACCGCCCGTTTACCTGCGATTTTGTCCATGTTGACCTGGACAGGTCTGCACAGGGGCAGGTATATCATGGCGTAGCTGCCATCGATGGCGCGGGTTGCCTGTACGTGGAGTGCCCCTGCCCCCTCCTCCATCGCAAGAATACTCTGGTCGGGCATCCGATCGAAGAAGGGGCGCGACAGCAGCAGCCGCTTCGCGTACTGTACCTGACCGAAACCGGGCAGCTTGATTGCCTCTCGCCACGGCAAATGGGCGTGCAAAACCGGTTCACGCCCCGGTTGCCACATCTGCCAGACCTCGTTGCAACCGTAAGTGTGTCCATGCGCCCCCGCGAACAGCGACCAGTAGGCGAATTTGCACGAGTCGTACGCTGTCATAAAGCCGTTTTTGGGTTCGAAATGGGACGCCATGTTCTCGTAGCCGGGCTCAGCGTCCATACAGGGCTTCACCGGGTTTAGTGCATAGTCCCTGGCGATGAACTTCCAGTTCTCGTTGTTCTGGATGTGCCCGGACTGCACCATGTTAAAGTCCAGCCAATCATCCTTGTGGAAGTACTGGGAGGAGTGTTGCTGCCCCACTGGGTGGAAGGACATCAGCTGGCTGCGTCCGACGGCTGCACGGATGCCCTCTGCCATGCTGCGCAGGATGGCATAATGCTGCTCACTCTCCAGAGGACGATCGCCCCCCAGTATCCAGATAATCTTGCGTCCTTTGTAGCGGTTGCCAATCCATTCACCGTAAACACGAGCATTCTGCGGGGTGAAGATTCGGGGCCCACGCCCCATTTTTTTGTTCCACTTGTCACCCCATGTGGGTAGTAATCCGATGAACATTCCGAGACGGTTCGCCATGTCCACGATGTCATCCACGTGCTTCCAGTACTCTTCATTGGGGCGCGTGGGGTCATCGTTGATCAAAGGCCTGTGCCCGTAAGGGTTGGGAGTGTGCAGTCCGTCCAGTTCTGCCAGTGCGACCGCCTGAATGACGGTAAAGCCTTTGGCAGCACGGTCTTTCAGGTAGAGTGACGCCTCACGCCGGTTCAGGCGGTGGAACAGCTCCCACGCGGTGTCGCCCAGGTAGAAGAAGGGAGTTCCGTTCTCCCACATGAGAAAGCGCCGTGATGGGTGAATCGTCAGGTTCATCGCTAACTCCTTGCACAATGCTGGTAACGCCTTGTCCCTTGCTAAATCGTTTTAGTGATGTTTCACGCAAACGCAGGAGATTCCTGCATCGCGTTACACACCGCACTCGGGGCACTGCATCTCGGAGAGTTCGATGGCATCCTGCAGGCGGGGGAGAACCGCGGGCAAATCTTCCGCACCGCAGCTGGCAAGATACACCACGGCTCCAAAACGGTCCAGTCCGTAGACGCACACCGCGGCGTCCAAGGGGCATTCGTACTGTTCGAAAACGCTGCCGTTGCTATCCATCAACACCAGCAACGGCTCGGGATAATCTACAGTTACCGGACGGCGCACGACTACAGTGAGGACGGCGTGGGCTTCACAGAAATGACTTAACCATTCGCTGGCATAATGCACAGCGCGGTCGGCGACCTCTACGTCCTGCACCAGCAAAAGCCCCATCGGCTTTTTCTGTCGGAAAGCCGCAGAAGACACGGGCTGCCCGTTACGGACATCAGGAAGGGTAAAGTTCGGGGCGATGTCCTCTTCGTTATCGCCGACGGTTTTCAATCGGCACATCATCGCGAGTTGCCCCTTTCTGCCAGAGGCGCGCTTACCCGGAGCCTCTGGTTACCACGCAAAAGTTCTATCTCCACAACGTCTCCGGGTTTCAGACGACGCAGGACACTCGTCACGTCCGCAGCGCGGCGTACGGGCGACTTATTTAGAGACAGGATGACATCTCCCAGGCGGATTCCGGCACGTGCAGCGGGGCTGCCTGGCACCACACGCACCACCTCTGCGCCCTCCGCGCCGTCGCGGTCAGCGGGCATGATACCGAGGAAGGGGCGACGCAATCTCCCTGCCCGCATATCGTCCAGCACCGCTTTCACATCGTTAATTGGCACTGCCAGCGCGCCGCCCGTCGTGCCCAGCAGCGACATGTCTACCGAAGTTCCCAGAGTGGGCGCGGGGGTGCCGGTTTGCCTGCTATCCCCTGCATCGGTCGGGCGAAAGAGCATCCCGGGGGCGATACTGGCGACAATCACACCCACCACCTCGCCCCGCGAGTTGAGTACCGGCGCACCGCTGCTCCCCACTCCGATTGCGCCCGAAATCTGTATCAGGTTGGACAAAAACTGCTGCTGACCAATAACGCCCGTGCGCTCCTTCCCTGCAACCACACACAGGGCAAGCGACCGCTCGTAACCGCCCAGCGTGCCCATGCACAGCACAAGGCTACCCTGCTCTACCCTATCCGAGTCGCCCAGAGGCAAGGCAGGCAAAGACACCGCAGGGATTTTCACCATCGCCAGATTGGTCACATCATCAAGGCTGACCACCCGGCCCGTCAGCTTGGTGCCGTCTGCAAGGCGCACGACGCACTGCTCCGCTCCCCGCACCACATCCGCACTGGTCAGTACCCACTCCCTGTCCACAATGAAACCACTGCCCTTGCGGGTGATGGGATTGGGCAGGTTGAACAGCCGGAAGGTCTGCAGCATACGGCGTGTGGGCTCGTTCTCGGGTCTCATCCAGAAGGCAGAAGGCGAAGAACCCGGAGGTGCCAGCGCGCCCCCTTCCACAGAGACCACCGCGTTCTGTGTCTTACGAGCCAGCGCGGTCACCTCGCGCTCCAGAGAGTCCAGCACCCCCTGTGCCCATACCGCGCCGGTGACAAGCACAAGCAGCAGAAAGGATACGAGTAACCGCATGGTACTTCCCCCCCTACTCTACTCCGCCCGCTGCAGCGGCGTAAGCCGGCTGTACCACATAGGCTTCCGGTATATCGCGAGTTGCAGGAGGAGATGCCTCCACCAGCACTGGCTGCACGGGTACCTCCACTTCAGGTAACGATTCAGCAGCAGGCTGGGTCTCCGTCTCAGGCGCAGTCTGAGCGAGCGGCTGAGCAGCGACCAGAATGCGTTTGGGAGGACGATGCACCGGTGGCGAGGGTGCTTGACGCAGTGATGGAGCAGGTCTGTTCGGCTCCGGCCCGACTCGTTGCGCAGGTGGGTTTTGTTTGCGCTGAGTGCCTTTTGCCGCGGGAGCAACAACCTTTTTAGCCCGCTCCACCGCTTCCTGCTGCGATGGCTGGGCGATCTGCGCTATCTGCGTTTGGGGAACTCCGTCATCCACTGGTGCCGAAGCCCTCTGCCACACGACAAACCCAATCAACGCTACTACTGCCACTGCGACAGGAGCCAGCGCCACCTGCAACGGGAAGACCCTTTGCTTCCTCTCTGCATGAACCTGCACCGGTTGCCAGCCTCCGACGGGTGCATCGGGCAACAGTCGGGCATATCGGCGTACCGCCTCACGCGCGCGGCGATAGGCATTTGCCTCCGCCTGACAGCGTGCGCAAGACTGCAGGTGCCGGCGCACCCAGCCGGGCAAGCCGGGTTCTATGTCATCCTCGCACAGGGCAAGGTAGTATTCTACCCAACGGCACAGAAGCCGTTTCATGGTGATCCCCCCAGAAGCACTTCCAGTCGCTGCTTGAGCAGTCGCCGGGCACGAAACAGGCGTAGTTTCACACTACCCACGCTGCATCCCAGCGCCTGCGCCATCTCCGAGTAATCCATTCCTTCCATATCTCGCAACACAATCACTGCGCGATGATGGGGAGGCAGGGCTTCGATGGCTTTCCGCACCGTTTCGCGCAGTTCGTTGCGCTCGGCAGCGGTATGCGGGTCTATGTCTGCATATCCGCCGCCCACATCCCAGTCCAGAGACACCTCCGGACGCGCTTTTTTGCGCTTCACATGGTCTATCGCCAGGTGCACGCCGATACGGATGAGCCACGTTCGCAGTTGTGCCTCACCGCGAAAGCTATCCAGAGCGCGATAGGCACGCAAGAAAGCATCCTGGGTGAGGTCTTCGGCATCTTGTGGATTGCCCACGATACCCAGGATACTGCGGAAGACCGCTGTGCGGTGCTGCTGCCACAGCGTGCCGAACGCCTCCATATCGCCCGCGCGGCAGCGTTCAATGAGCTGCTGCTCGCCCTCTTGCCGGGGATGCTCTCCGGTTGCCACTCGCCACTCCCATACTTGCGCGTCCATTGCGTCGCTCCTTATCTATTTCGGTGCGAGCACCGTAGGCTCCCCCTCGCGCCAACCCACACTGCGGAGAGACAGCGGGTGCCCGCACCGTTTCTGACACACATGGGCGGGCGGGCTCCGCCGGGCGGCGACGGGACGACTGTCCCAGCGTGAGACACGCCTTCCTTTGCTCGCACGTCCTCCCCTTGTTCCAATGACATAGACGACTTCTGAGCCTTTTTGTTATCATAGGATTATGAGTGCCATCATCACCCTGTTAACCGATTTCGGCACGGAAGACACTTACGTAGGCGTGATGAAAGGGGTCATCACCTCCATCTGCCCCAGCGCACAGGTGATAGACCTCACGCATCAGGTGCCGCCTCAGGATATCGCAACGGGTGCTTTCCTGCTGGACGTTTCGGTGGATTACTTCCCCGAAGGCACGATACATGTCGCGGTGGTGGACCCCGGGGTGGGCACAGCGCGAAAGCCCGTTGCTCTTCGCACCGCGAAGGCGTTCTTTGTTGGTCCTGATAACGGCATCTTTACGCTCGTGCTGCAGCGGCAGAAGCTGCTTCAGGCGATATGCCTCGATAACCCCCGCTATCACCTGCCGACGGTAAGTTCCACCTTTCATGGACGGGACATCTTCGCACCGGTCGCCGCCCACATCGCGTGTGGGGTTCCTATGGAGGAACTGGGCACACCGATTCATCACCTGCAGCGACTGCCTCTGCCGCGCATACGGGTAGATTGGCAGGGTATTCGTGCTACAGTGGTACACATCGATCGCTTTGGCAATGCCATCACGAACTTGACGCGCGATAACTACGAGGCATGGCGCACCCGCTGGGACGTGAAAGAACCCGCCGTGCAGGTAGCGGCGAGTAACACATTATTGCCCATAGCAAGTACCTACGGCGACGTGGCTCGCGGGAAAGCGCTGGCGCTGTTCGGCAGCAGCGAGCGGCTGGAGATAGCGGTCAACGGCGGTAGCGCGGCCCGTGAGCTCGCCCTGCGGCGAGGGGATACGATCAAGGTGTTGCGCCGTGAAAGCACACCTCCCCCACGGGTGCAAAGAACTCTGGGACTACAGTAACGAGCGGGAACGGCAGCCGTTTCCGTCCGGAACACGGCGAAGTAAAAGCTTCGCGCACATCCGCACCGACAAGCAAGCAGGAAGCCACATATCCACTGCGAAAAGAAAGATGTCCACTTCACAATCGCACCGGAGGATGGTCATGAGACGGTTTGTGCATGTGCCGATTCTGCTGGTAGTCGTTGCCGTATTGTTCTCTGCTTGCGCGAAACGCCAGACGACATCGGAAACCACCGCTACACCGCAAGGGCAACTGCGCATTGCTGTCGTGCCGAAGGGTACTGCGCACTCGTTCTGGTTAACAGTGAAAGCTGGTGCAGAACAGGCAGGACAGGAAGAGGGCGTGCAGATTCTGTGGAAAGGTCCCGCCGAAGAGACGGACGTCGAGGGACAGCAGCGCATTCTGGAAGATTTCATCAACCAGAAGGTAGATGCTATCGTGATGGCGGCGTGCGATGCGGACGGCATGGTTCCCATCGTCAAGCAGGCGATGGCGGCGGGTATTCCGGTCATCACCATCGATTCGGGAGTGAACTCCGATGACCCGCTGAGCTTCGTCGCTACGGATAACGTCGCGGCAGCCGCAAAAGCGGCAGAGGTACTGTGCGAGCTGGTAGGTGGCAAGGGCAAGGTAGGCATGATCCCCTTCATCAAGGGTGCAGCATCCTCCGAACAGCGCGAACAGGGCTTTCGCGAGGGTATCCAAAAGTGCCCCGGCGTTACGCTGGGACCGGTGCTTTACTCGCAGAGCCAGGTGGAGCGCGCCATGCAGGTGACCGAGGACATGCTGACCGCCAATCCCGATTTAGTAGGCATCTTCGCGGCGAACGAGCCGGGCGCGGTGGGCGCGGCAACGGTTCTGGAACAGCGTGGTCTGGCGGGCAAGGTGAAACTGGTCGCCTTCGACGCCGCCCAGCCTGAGATTGACGCCCTGCGGCGCGGCACCATTCAGGCGCTCATCGTACAGAACCCGTTCAAGATGGGCTACGAGGGCGTCAAGCTGGCGGTAAAAGCCATTAAGGGCGACCGCGCCAGTATCCCCAAGCGCGTGGACACGGGTGTTACTGTGGTGACGAAGGAGAACATCGATACCCCGGAAGTGCAGGAGCTGTTGAAGGAGAGAAAGTAGCCGCCTGCGCTCCCCACAGGGGGTGGAACGTTGGTCAGTTTGGAGCGCATTGAGGAAGCACGCGGGGCAGCGCAGGGGATAGTGCAGCACACGCCCCTCTTTCCCGCGCGAATGCTGAGCGAAATCGCCGGCGTGCCAGTATGGCTGAAGGTGGAAAGCTTCCAGCGCACCGGTTCGTTCAAGATTCGCGGTGCGTATGAGTGCCTGCGTCGCTTGCCTCCAGAAATTCGTGCGCGAGGGGTGGTTACCGGCTCAGCGGGCAATCACGCACAGGGACTCGCGCTGGCGGCACAGATTTTCGGGGTCCCTGCCACCATTTTCATGCCCGTTTTCGGCTCTATCGCGAAGATGCAGGCGGCGAAGGCGTACGGGGCGCAGGTGATCCTGCAGGGGGAAGGTTTCGCCGAGGCGGTGGAGGCGGCGCAGCAATTCGCGCGGGAAACCGGAGCCACCTACGTCCCCGCCTACGACCACGACGACATCATCTGCGGGCAGGGCACCTGCGGGCTGGAGATTCTGGAAGACCTGCCCGAAGTGGAGCAGATTGTCGTGCCTGTGGGCGGAGGGGGGCTGTTCGCGGGCATCGCGGCGGCGGTGAAGGCGAAAAAGCCTGAAGTCTCCCTGATTGGCGTGCAATCGGAGGGGGCAGACACCGCCGTTCGTTCGTGGCGGGAAGGCAGATTGGCAGAACCGGCGCCGGTGCGCTACACCCTCGCGGACGGCATCGCCGTGAAGTCGCCGTCGGAACGCACTTTTGAGTACATCCGGCGCTACGCTGACGAGATGGTTACGGTGGACGACCGCAGTATCGCGCGGGCAGTGCTGTGGCTGCTGGAGCGGAAGAAGATTGTCGCAGAAGGGGCTGGTGCGGCGGGAGTGGCAGCGGTGCAGAGCGGCAATATCCAGCTGCGCGGAACAACCGTCATCGTGGTCTCTGGAGGCAATATTGACGCGAAAACGCTCTCCGACCTGATTGAGCGCGAGATGCTGCTGGCACACCGCTACTTCCACTTTTTCACCGCCGTACCCGACCGTCCGGGCGGACTGGCGGCTCTGCTGAAGCTGGTCGCGCAGGCGCAGGGCAACATAATGAGTGTCCACCACAATCGCATCCACCCTTCCGTTCCACACGGCTGGACAGGGGTGGAGCTGCTGGTGGAAGTGCGCGATGCTGAGCATATCGCACAGATAGGAAGGTTGCTGCAGGAGAACCACTACGAGGTCAGGGTGCTGGAGTGAGAGGGAAATCGCGATGAGCCGATGGTACGTGCTGGCAGGGATACTGATTCTATCTGCGCAATCCGTTCTGGCGCAAACATGGCTGGTTCGGCAGCGTGGCACGATACTGGAAATTGCATACGGCAGCGGGTCTCGTTTCCCGCAATATGCTGCTCTACATCTGGACAGCAGCTATTTTCGCATGGTGTACTCCCCTCAGTCGGGATGGGGCACTTCGGTGATCCTCATGCCTGCCTTCTGGTCGGGAGGCAGGTACTATCAGGGCGCGCCTGTGACCGCCAACTGGCGCACAGAAGACCACGCTCTGCTCCTGTCTCTATCGGGAACCATCGCCAGCCTGCAGGTATCGCTGGAGGTACGGCTCTATCCGCCGGCGAAGAATAGCCTCGTGGCACAGGTGAAGACGCTAAGCGTCACCGGTAACCTCACTCTGGATAACCGTCCGGGCGAAGCCTTCAAGCCGGTCATGTTGTCTTCGATGCATATTTCGGCAACACAGTGGGATACGCGCGCGGCACATGTGGAGGGACGTCTCTATAATCTGCCTTCCAGCGGCTGGGTGGTGTACCCCGCGAGGACAGCAAGCCGTTTCGGACTGATTGGCGGCACGTCCAGCTGGAAAACCAATGCGCCCACCATGGAGGTGGTGCTCACGCAGCCGAAAACACTGCACATCACGGGCTGGGTAACCTACAGCACCAACCCCAACGACGACAACGTCGGCTTCTGGGCAGCGTCGTCGCAGGTGCTTCGTTTCTGGCAGTACACCCTTCGTGCTACCGTAACACATCCGGTTCGACGAGCCCTATTTCATCCTCGTCTGCAGACGGATGGCTGCCGCCTTCAGGTTGACTTCGCGCATCCGTCGCAGCATCTCCCACTTGGGACGGTCGGTGAAATCAACCAACCCGAAGGCATAGTGTTCACCGATAACCAGCACATTGCCTCTGCCGGGTCCGCGTCCGGTGAGCGGCTGGTCCCGATACTGGAACCACATCACTCCCACACAGGCAGGATGCTGCGCCGCATCGCCTACCCAGCGTGCGTAAAGTTCCCCCGCCTCCCTTTCATCCTTCGCCCACACGTGATAGCGTCCGTAAGCGCGGGCACCATCGTGATACGGTGGGAAGGAGAACTCGCCGCACAGGACAGGTTTATCGATGCGGCTGAGCCGCTGTTTCATCCGGTTGTCGGCGAATTCGGGCGCGTAAAGGTCGTAGCCCAGCACATCACAGTGCCGCGCACTCAGCATCCAGTCCTCTTCGTTTTCCCACCAGCCGGGCACCACCCAGAAGCCAAAATAGAGATGGTTGGGGTCTATCTCTTTCACCGTGCGGTATATCCATGCGTAATAGCGGTCTGCAAGAAAACGGCGTAGTGTTTCGACATCTTCGTCGGGTGGGGTTGACTGCGAGGTGTAAAGCGCGCTGCGGTCACGCGCCTTCAGGTTCCACGCTGCAGATAGCCGCGAGAGATTATTTCGGTATAAGTTTTCCAGCGCAAAATCTATCAAAGCTCGCTTACCCGCAGGTGCGCCGGGCAGCCGGAGGATTTGTAATGTTTCCTCGCGGGTGACAATCTCGTCATACTCGTTCCCCAGCGACCAGCCCAGCACCCACGAACTGTTGCGATAGGGTTCTATCTGTCGGCGCAGGTGTTCGCGGAACTGTGCCTGAATCACGGGGTCGAAGATATCAGGATGGCGCACCAAGGTGGGAATGCCCCAACGATTCAAAACAGGTGCATGCGGAAAGTTCTCCAAACGGTCCCACTTACCAACGCCAGAAAAGCCCCATGTGAGTAACCTTTGTCGCGCAAGTTGAATACTTTGCTTTTTCCAGTCGCTCCCGAAACGTCGCATCAGGTTGGCGGCGTGCAGGCAGACGTAGTCGGTGCCCGCCTGCTCGCCCCAGACATCCCTGCCCCACAATTCGGCGGTCTTTCCTTCGCGCGGAGGGAGCCATTCAAAAATGGCTTCACGTTCCGAGACGGGCGTCTTCTCCCAGTTCAGCGCGGGAACAGAGCATACTCCCAAATAAAAACAGGGATTCCCTTCGGGGGTAATCAGCCACCAAAACCCGTCCCGGCGCACCACGCGATAGAAGCCCGTTGCGATTTCGCGCCAGCCTGCCTTGCGGTAACCGCCATAAGGGTCGTAGTCGGTCGGCGTGCCCCACTGTTTCAGAAGCCGTCGCTCCTCTTCCAGACTGCGCCGCAAGTCCTCATCGCGCCGAACCTTGTCGGGGGTCTGCAGATAGCGACACTGCCCGTAGCGGTCAATATAAGGCTGGAACTGCTTCCAATCGGGCATCGGCGCGAGGCGAAACGTCACCTCGATGGTGACTGGAAAGGCAGGGGTAAACCCCCTTCGGTAAACCGGCAGTCCCCAGAAGGTTTCGGGGTTAAACATCCGCACCGGTTCGGGCACGGCGGGTGCAAATGCCCCTAACGCGAACTCCAGCGGTTTGCCAGAGCCGGCACGGATGGCGACCCGGTGCGCTGTGACATAGTACTGCGTTGGTGCCATTGCCCAGACTGGGGTCACTCCAACCTCGAGGGCACCTTGGTGAGCAGCGACGGCGCCAGCGCTTTCGCCAACCAGTTTTTCGTTGATCCATAAGGACGCCGTTTGCTGAGTGATCCGTGCGCGCAGGGCGAAGGTTTTGCCCCAGTCCCAGTCGGCTGAGCCGACAATAAAGCGCCATGCGTTGCCGTCGCCGATGCCCATCGCAACACGAAGCGTGTCGAGCCTGCAAATCGGCTCAGTTGAGTCGTTTTCAAGACTTAGGTAAAACCCTGTGCGTCTTGCCCAGTCGAATTGGGCAGCGAAGTGATAGCGATGGCTTGGCACGATAGCCTTCCCCCTTTCAACGACGTTGCTCTGCCGCTCGCAGCCGTACGGGCACCGCTTTGAGATTAACCTCGCGCATCCGTCGCAGCATGTCCCACTTCGGATGGTCTGTAAACTCGATTAATCCGTGCGCCGTGTGCTCGCCGATAAACAGCTGCTTCCCCCGTCCTGGCCCTCGCCCAGTAATCGGCTGGTCGCGGTACTGAAACCACATTGCCCCGGCGCACAAGGGGTGCTGGGCGGCATCGGTAATCCACTGAACGTAGAGTTCGCCTGCCTCGCGGTCATCGCTTGCTGACGACCCCATAAACGCCCCCCAACCGCGCTTCCCGCCGTGATAAGTTGCAAACGCAAACTCGCCACACAGGATTGGCTTATCGACCCTGTCGAACAGGCGTGCCAACTGCGGTGGCGAGAAGGTGAGGCTGTAGTAGTCATAACCCAACACGTCGCAGTGTTTCGCAATCAGGTTCCAATCCTCGTCGTTTTCCCAGCCGTACGGATAAATCCAGAAGCCGAGATAGAGGTGGTCGGGGTCAATCTCTTTGATTGTACGGTATATCCAGTCATAGTAGCGGTCGGCATAGAAACGGCGCATGGCTTCGAGCTCCTCGTCAGAAGCCCTCGTGATGGACGCCCGACAGAGGGTCTCCAGACTGCCTGCAGACACACCCCATGTTTGCGCCAGCCTGCTCAGGTTTCCGTCGTAACGTGTGCGCAGCAGATGCTCCACGATTGCCACCTTCGCGGGTGGGGCGTACGGCAGCTCGAGGATTTTGCGAATCTCATCGCGCCGGATGATTTCTTGATCCTCGTTGCCCACCGACCAGCCCAGCACCCACGGGCTACGTCGGTACGGCGTTATCTGCCGAACCAGCTCGGCGCGGAACCGCGATTGAACGCTGCTGTCAAAGATGTCGGGATGGCTAACGAGGTTGGGCACATTCCCCCGTGACAGCACAGACGCGAACGGCATCTCCTCGAGGTAACCCCATTTGCCGACCCCCGAGAAGCCCCAGGTGCGCAGCCGCTTTTTAGCCAGCTCGCGGCAGGCCTGCCTCCAGTTCGTGCCGAGGCGTCGCATCAGGTTCACGGCATACAGGCTAACGTACTCCGCCCCCGTGTTCTCACCCCAGGCGTTGGTTGCCCAGATGCCAGCATACTCTCCTTCGCGCGGCGGCAGCCACTCGAATATCTCCTCGCGGTCGGAAACGGGGGTCAGTTCCCACACCTCCATCGGCGCGCTGCAAACGCCAGTATAGAAGCAGGGGTAGCCTTCGGGCGTAATCAGCCACCAGTATCCGTCACGGCGCACGACACGGTAAAAACCAGTCGGTCTCTCACGCCACCCTGCGCGCAGGTAGCCCCCGTACGCGTCGAAGATGTTAGGGATACCCCACTGTTGAAGGATGCGCTGTTCCTGCTCGTAATCGCGGCGCAAATCAGCATCACGACGCACCTTGGTTGGGTAGTCTGCGTAGCGACACTGCCCGTATCGGTCCACATAAGGGATATACCGCCGCCAGTCTGGTATCCGCGCCAGCTGGATAGTTACTTCTACAGCAATTGGCAGACTGGGGACGAACTCTATCTGATGAGTGGAGAAGTTAGTAGCCAGTCCCCAAAAGACATGGGGGTTGAAAAAGCGCAGCGGTTCAGGCAGGTCGGCAGGCGGGCCTCCGATTTTGAACCGTTGTTCCCTACCGCCCTGCAGGAGACGCAGCTCCGCAGGCACTAGATGATAATCAGTATCCCCAAACGCCCACGAAGGTACTTCGCCGATGTTCAACTTGCCTGATACCAGATGTGGACGTACTGCCTGCTCGCCGACCTGTTTGCCGTTCTGCCAGAGTACCGCGCGTTCTGCCGTGATTTCTGCGCGGATGTGGTAGCGAGTGTCCAGTCGCCACTGTCCAGCAGGGATAGAGGATACGTACCAATTCTGGCCGTCCGCAACGCCGAAGAACAGCCCGAGCGTCTCGACCCGACATGGGCCGGAAGGGTTACGGTTCTCGAAAGCGAGATAAAAGCCTATGCGCTTGGCCCAATCATGCTGGCTAACAAGGTAGTACCGATGCTCTGCCATTTCCCGATTCAAATCCCCGTACTTTTTCCGAACGGATTCGCTGTGAGTGCCAGAGAGTCCTGCCGATAATATGGGCAGAGGAGGTTGGTCGTATGGCATATCCGGCGCAGCGTATCGAGATCACAGGCATCGACGTGAACAGCGTGGAGAAAGACCCTTCATTTGCGACCGCGTACGCCTTCTACATGCAACTATCCGAAACGCCCAATGAGGCGTGGACGCTGGCGTTCAGCGAGGAATGGAAGGCAATCATCGCCGCGCGCAAGCTGCAGCTGGATGTAGTGGGCGACCGCCTGCGCTGCATCGTTTCCGAGGGAGACGACCTGCGCAGGGTCGTTCAGTTCGCTGCTGAATTCGTGGAACGTATCAATCAGCGAGTGCCATACTATTGTGCGCAATTGGAGGAGCGCGAGCGCCGCGAACAGGCTTACCAGCGTGAAGTGGAAGAACGCATCGCTCAAATCCGGGCACGGCTCCAAGCACTGGCTGAGGAATTAGAGCAACAGCAGGCGGCATAACGGTCAGTCAGAACCGGACGGTTGAAAGGCAGGTGTCGGCAATTTGAGCACCAGCGGGATTAACTTCTCAGGGCTTGTCTCCGGAATGGACACGGAGACCCTGATTCAACAAATCATTCAGATAGAGAGTCGTCGCAAGAAGATATGGTCGACTCAACAGTCTCAGTTGACGCAGAGGCTGAGCGGGTTACAGGCTGTACAGACGCAGCTGCTCGGCTTCCAATCCGCCATTTCTCAGGTTACCGTGCAAACCGCTTTCAAAGCGGCGAGCGCCACCAGCAGCGCAGAAAGCGTCGCACGGGTTACCGCTACCGCTGATGCCCTGCCGGGCACATACCTGCTGGAGGTATCTCAGCTGGCGACCAACCACAAAATCGGTACCACCGCGCAGACGACTGCAGAGAACGCCCTCGGCTTGAGCGGCTGTTTTATGGTCAATGGCAAACAGGTCACTGTAGTAGCCAGCGACAACCTGCGCGACATCGCGGCGCGAATCAACAACGCCAAAGCGGGGGTCACCGCCTCTGTGCTCAGCGTCAGCAGCAGCGAGCACTATCTGGTACTGACCGCTCACGAGTCCGGCGCAGCGAACGCCATTAGCCTGAACGATCTGGGCAGCGGTAATGTACTGCAATCCTTGGGGCTGGTAACCAGCTCGGTCAGCATCAAGAACGCGGTCACCAACGGGGCGCAATCCGATAAATTTGCAGACACCAGCACAGCCGTGGGCACCTTGCTGAACCTGAGCGGTGCGCCTTCGGGAACCGTCAAAATCAACGGTGTGGATATCGCCATTGACCTCAGCACGGACTCACTCAACAGTATCGCCCAGAAAATCAACGATGCCGGGGCAGGCGTTACCGCTTCGGTGGTAACGGTTACTGAAAAAGGTACTGCTCGTTATCGTCTGCAAATCACTGGAGCCAGCACGCCCACTTTCACCGACGACCAGCATGTTCTGGAAACGCTGGGTATCCTGAAGGCAGGCTACGGCAACGAACTGATTCAGGCGAGAGACGCCCAGTTTAAGATAGACAACATGAGCCTGACCAGCAGCAGTAACGTGCTGACCAACATCATCTCCGGTGTGACTATCACCCTGATGGATGCCGACGCCACCAACCCGAAGAGAACGACGATCACCGTCAGCCGCGATATAAAAAGCATTAAGGACGCCATTAAGGGATTCGTGGACGCTTACAACTCCACGATAGACCTCATCAAAAAGTATGACTACTTCGACAAAGAGACCTACGACACAGGACCCCTGTTCGGCAACGCGACCATCAACGCGCTGACCGCCGAGCTGATGGCAACCGTGTCGGATGTGGTAGCAGGCGCGCCCTCCGACCTGAGCATGCTGGCACAGGTGGGGATCACCCTGGACCCCACCGGCTCCGGCAAGCTGGTGCTGAAAGAGTCGCAGCTGGAAGCCGCGCTGAACAGCCGTCTCAGCGATGTGGAGCGGCTATTCCGGGTGATGGGTAGCACCAGCGATCCGCGTCTGACCTTTGTCATCGCTACCAGCAAGACCAAAGCCACCGGCGAGCCTCTTACGGTCAACATTACCCAGGTTGCCACGCAAGCGCAGGCAACGGCTTCGCTGGCGCAGACACAGGCAAGCACCACCACCGAACGATTGACTTTTGGCGGCGCGCTGTTCAACAACACCGAGTACTCCATCACGCTGAACGCAGGCAACACCATCGACGACACCATCGCGCAGATTAACGCGGACGCCACGCTGTCGCGCTATCTGGTTGCTTCGAAGGACGAGAGCGGACGACTGGTGCTTACCTCCAAGCAGTATGGTTCGAAAGCGGCTTTCACCGTAGTCAGCGACCAGGAAGCCGCAGATAACAACAGCGGCATCGGCACCACCCGGCTCGAAGTGCGTGGGCAGGATGTGGCAGGTACCATTAACGGCGAAGCCGCCACAGGTGATGGTCAGTTCCTGACCGGCAACAGAGGCAACGCCACCACCGACGGTTTACAGATAAGGGTGACCGCCACCACACCGGGCATCATCGGCACTGTCACGGTCACGCGCGGCATCGCAGACCGGGTGTTCCAGCTGATTCAGCAGTTTACCGATTCCATCAGCGGTGCGCTGACCGAAGAAACCAAGACCATCCAGCAGCAGATCGATGAAATCAAGCAGCGCATCTCGGCGTTTGACGAGGCGATGCAGCGCCGGGCGAACGACCTGCGGGCACAGTTCACGTCGATGGAGAACGCCCTGAACAAGATGCGCTCTCAGGCGCAGTATCTCACTGCTCTGTTCGGACAAGCCAGTCTGCTGAGCAGTCTCAACATAAGATAATACACCTTCACAAAGAGGGAAGCGGAAGATGGCGTTGACAAGCCCCTACGATGTTTACCAGCGTACGCAGGTAGACACCGCATCACCTGCCAAACTGGTGGTGATGTTGTATGACGGAGCGATCCGTTTTTTGAGACAGGGACAGGCTGCCATGCAGCAGGGAGACCGCGAGAAACAGAACCATTATCTGGTGCGCGCCCAGCGGATTATCACCGAGCTGGCAAGCTCGCTGGATATGGAAGCAGGTGGAGAAATCGCCCAAAACCTGATGGCGCTGTACCAGTTCATGCATGAACAGTTGGTGATGGCGAACCTGCAAGACGATGTAGCAAAGGTGCAAAAGGTGTGCGAGATGTTGCAAAGCCTGCGAGAAGCCTGGGCGCAGGTGGAAGTCGCAGTCCGCGAGGCTTCATCCCAAACAGCCGGTGAAAAAATGGAGGTGTCTCATGCCGCCTGAGGACGATGCATCCTGGCAGAAGTGGCTGGCGAAGTATGCCGAGCGGGTGAAGCTTCTCTGCGCCCTGCAAGAGGACGCCATCCGCCGTCAGGACTGGCCTGCATTGCAACAGCTGCTTCAGGAACAGGAGCAAATTCTGGAGGTACTGCGGCAGACACCTCCCTCTCAACTACCCTCTGAAGTTCTTGCATTTGCCCAGCACCTCTGGCAGATGAACCAGCATCTGCAGCAGATGATGGAAGAACGTATGACCGCACTGCGGGCAGACATGGCTTCTCTCCATCGTATCCGCGAAAACGCGCAACGCTATCACTTCGGCGCCTCCACGGGCGGTCTGGAAGACCGCGCAGCGTAAAATTCCCCTTCATGCAGGGATAAGTTCCACTTTCATCGAACAAAGGGGAGACGTTGATTCGTGAAAGTGGAGGTCTGTGATTGCATGTCGGGTTTGGTGGAAGGGAAGAACGCTCTGGTGCTGGGTGTTGCCAGTGAGCGCAGCATCGCCTGGGCGATTGCCCGGCGGTTAGCGCAGGAAGGGGCAAACCTGGCGTTAACATATCAGAACGAGCGTCTGGAGAAAAACGTGCGTCCGCTGGCGGAAAGTCTACCGGGAACGCTGCTCCTGCCGTGCGATGTATCCGACGATGTGCAGGTAGCGAATCTGGCGCAGGAGTTACAGACGCGCTGGGGCAAACTGGATATTCTGGTACACAGTGTCGCGTTTGCGAAGAAAGAGGAGCTATCGGGGCGCTATGTGGATACCTCGCGTGAGGGGTTCCGTATCGCGATGGACGTGAGCGTCTTCTCGCTGGTCGCGCTGTGTCGGTCGCTGGAGCCTCTGATGGGAGAAGGAAGCAGCGTGGTGACGCTGACTTACCTCGGCAGCGAGCGCGTGGTGCCGAACTACAACGTCATGGGCGTCGCCAAAGCCGCGCTGGAAGCCAGCGTGCGTTACCTCGCCTCCGACCTCGGTCCGAAGGGCATTCGGGTGAATGCGATTTCGGCGGGACCTATCAACACGCTGGCGGCTCGGGCGATTGCGGGGTTTACCACCATGCTGCAAAGGGTGCGCGAAGTCGCTCCCCTGCGACGCAACACGGAAGCCGAAGAGGTGGCGGATGCTGCCCTCTTTCTGCTGAGCGACCTCGCACGGGGCGTCACGGGCGAGGTGCTTTACGTGGATAGCGGTTACCACGTCATGGGCATGGTCTAAAAGTCAGGTGGAATGGAGGTTGCTGCGATGAAGAAGACACTGGTTGTGACACTGGCGTTGCTGTTCACGATGGTCCCCCTCACCTTTGCGCAGGAAGAGCCTCCTGGTGAAGTCACGGTTGGAGGCGAACTCATCCTGCGCATCCGCTTCAGCGCAGGCGGTATGACGCCGCAGCAGAGGGCAGACGCGATTACGCAGCGGCTGGTCAAGATTTTGCAGGACCCGGATATCCAGCCTTCGGACATCGTGGTCAAGCCGATTGCCGGTGGCGAGGCGGCGATATATGTCAAAGACAACTTGCTGGTCACTGTCGATAAGAAACACGCGGCTCGCAACAAGACCACGCCGTTGAAGCTGGGCGAAATATGGGCAAAACACCTGCGGGAAGTGCTTCCACAGGTAAACGTCAAGCCAATGCGATAGGTGCTGTGGCGTAAGGAACCTCTTAATGAACCGATTGCCCGTTGGAGGGCAAGGCTCCTGCTGAGGTGTTGCGTGTGTTTTTACCGCTCACCACGAGGTTCGCCCTCCAGGGCATGAACTATAGGAGTTACGTGGCTGGAAGACTGTCAGGAAGCTTGCGACGTAAACCGACATCATCCGTCATTCTGAAGTATTGTCATTCTGAGCGAAGCGAAGAATCTCATACACCCTTCGCTGGCGCTCAGGGTGACAGGATATGAGACGCTTCGTTTGCACTCAGCATGACAGAAAAGTGTCTTTGTAAGCGCTGAAAAGCATGGTCCGCCAGCAGACGAGGAGGCTCCAGTGAGAAGAGGCGTTGCCGAACATCTGGTGCAACTGGTGTATCTGGCATTAGTAACACTGTGGATACTGATACCCGCACTCGCCAATATGGAGGATACCATCATGAACAACGAAGCCCCTGAAAACACCTACCGTGCCGAGCTGGTCAGCTATCCGGGCGCGTACGGCTTCGAAATCGGCAAGTCTGCTATCATTCTGGTCAGCGATCAGGAACTAGAAATGCTTTCCGACCCCGACAGGGTGCTGAACCTCAGTCTGACGTTTGAAAAAGATGAGGCAAGCTTACGCCAGGTATGTGAACAGGCAAAAGCGGCAGGGCATCGTACTCTCATCATCGCCTTTGACCACTTCTTCAGCCAGTATCGTCCTGGACAGGCGGGACCGCGCCGCTACACCCCCGACATGGACGAGTACGTGCAGCGTATCGCAGGTATCGCCCGGTTCGCACAGGGTTATGGACTGGGGCTGGAGCTCAGTCTGCTCTCGCCGCTGGAGGTGGGACCTGCCTACCGCGCCCGCACGGGCGAATGTGGTGTGTGGATGCAGTATCGCAAGGGCTTGCGCGACCCGAAAACAGGGGCATTCAGCGTGCAGGTCTGGCGACACAAGCGCTGGGCAAATAACAAAGGGGTGGTGGAGCTGGAAGACGCCGGCGTGAGGGTGTTTGCTTTTCGCGAGCGATCCATCCCCGGCACACCGTACCGCGTGGTAGACCCCAGCGACATCGTAGAGATTAGCGAGACTGCAAAGGTAGAGGTCTTTTCGAACGTTCAGGCGCGGGCAGGAGACTTTACCGCTGAACGTATCCGCGTCTACGGTGAAGGGCGCACCGACATCGGCGACCTCAACCGCGTGCTGGTGATACAGGTATACCGCTCGCCGGAGATGGACTATTTCAGTGAGAAGGCATTGCCATTTTTGAAGTCGCTGGTAGATATGTATGCGGATGCAGGGGTGAAACTCAATGCCCTCTATTCAGATGAAATGCACATCCAGCAGGACTGGGCATACTTCAACCACCATGAACATGGCGAGTTCGCCATGCGCTACGTGACCGACAGCCTGGCGCGTCGCTACGCCCAGATGTACGGTGACCAGTACCGCGACTTTGCCAGATACCTGATTTACTTCGTGTACGCACAGGAGGACTTCGCCAACGACCTGAGCGCACGGCAGCCAGTGATGCACGTCTTCGGTGCGACGCCGGAAGCCATCCGCGAGACCGCTCTTTTCCGTGCGCGCTATTACCGCCTGCTGCAGGATGGAGTGGTAGACCTGTTCGTCGCCGCCAAGCGGTATGCCGAGCAGCGCATGGGGCACAAGCTCGAGGCACGGGCGCATGCCACCTGGGCGGAAAGTCCCACCGTAGACTACTGGCAGGTAGGGCAGGAGAACATGAACCGCCATAAGTACGAGTACACCCCGAACTTTGTGTGGTCGGTGACGGTGCATCAGGCGGCTTCGGCGTGCTACGACTACTTCCGTTGGGGCGATTTCTTAACCGGCAACGGGAATGACCACTCGGAAGGAGGCTGGCTGGACAGAAACTACTACGGACTCGCTCTCGGATGTTCCACCGGTATCCTCAACGAGGTGCCCTACTCTTACGCGGCGCACTGGGGGTCTCCCCAGGAAATCAGCCAGAGGCACTGGTGGTTGCAGTGCGCCTATGGAACCGCCGGGGGGTATCATGGGCGTGTGCAGGGTATGCAACACCGCGCAGTAGAGGTGCTGATGCTCTACCCTCTGGACCTCGTGGCGGTGGAAGAGCGGTTCGGCAGCTGGATGACGCAATACGGCTACGCCAACTACATCACGCAGTGGAAACTGCTGGAACAGGGCAAGCTGGAAGGCGGAGCCATCCGTATTGGGGACTACCGCTTTACCACGCTCGTGGCGTTGTTCGAGCCTTTCCCCTCGCGCAAGACGCTGGAGCTGATGCAGAAGATGGTGGAGGCAGGCGGTCGGGTGATATGGTCGGGACCTCCACCGGTACTCACTGCTGAGGGCGAACCCGCGCTCCCGCTGTGGCAACAGATATTCGGTGTGCGCTACACCCCCGCACAAAACGAGGGCATCGCCGCACCCGGGCGGGTGGTGACTTTCAGCGGAACCCTGAAAGAAGTCGCTCCGCAAACCATCCTGACCGACTTTCTGGTAGACCGCATCTACCCTGTGCAGGCTGAGCCAGGCACTGAGGAAGTGGCTCACGTCGGTGAGCGGGTGGTGGGCACGCTCAGGCGAACTGCCCGAGGGGGGATCGCTGCCTTCCTCGGCTATCGCCCTCGTGACGACCAATCCCGCAGCCTGGGGCATGACGCCCGCAACTGGTTTGAGATATTGAGCGCACTGGGGGCTTACTCGCCCACCGGCAAATTGCCCGGCGTGAACGACAACACCGAATGCCTTTCGCGCACAGGGCAGTATCTGGTTACCCGCTTCCCGAACGGCGCGATTGCCATCGCTCCTCATACACGGGATATCGTCGAAGATTGGAGCGGCGGCTTCGCTCGAAACCGGCAGGAGGATGAACGGGTTCTGCAGCGGCTGAAACTGCCGTCGGAGCGCGTGGAAGTGAAAGACTTCGCCGTGAACGGTCACCGCGTGACCGTCAACGCTTCAGGCACGGTGAGCTTCCGCGTCGACGAGCGCGGAGAACTGGCTGCATTCTGCGGCTCAGACTGCACACAGATAGAGATTGACGGCCAGCGCTATCACTTCGCCGAGCGACTCGGTGAAAACCCGCTGGCGCTGGTGGCATGGGCGCCTGTCGCCTCAGAACGGCGAGTTCCAGGCGGAGCGGTGATGGAAATACAGGTGCACGGCGCTGCCCGACTGATGCTCTCCGAAAACCTGTTCCCTCTGCAGTTTCAGCTGTTCCTCGAGGGAGCGACCCCGGGCAGCAAAGGGCGGGAGGTTCCCTTCCGCCGTGAGGGCAACAGGGTGATTATCGAGGTCAGCCCGGAACTATCGGGCAGGTGGATATTTGTGGTTGTCAGCGGGAGTTGAGGGATGCACCCGGCATGAGAGGGTCAGGCACGGTCACGCCGACGCCACGCTTTCACGGAAATGCAGACAGAAGGTCGTGTAGCCACCTCCTAACGCTGACGACGTTCCCTCCGAAACTCCCAGGGAGGTATCGGATTCTTGTCGCGCCACAAGCCACGCCTTTCGCGCCGCGCCTCCTCCTCCAGACGTTGCAGCACCGGGTCATCCGAATAGCGGCGGTACCACCAGGCATAGCCGTTGCGTACCAGTTCGCGGTTGAGGCTGCGCCCATCTGGCAGGATGACCTCGCCCAGGATGCGCCCGTACTGGTCGGTTCCGCGTACCTGCACCGCCACCGTCTTGCCGAACACCAAATCGGAGGTGAACTGTTTCGCCCGCGTGCCATACGCCTGATGGCTTTCCGGGCTATCAACGCCCTGCAGGCGCACGCGAACCGCCCTACCCGCACGCATCACCTCGATGGTGTCGCCGTCAGAGACGCCCACCACCCTGCCGACGAAGTCCCCTCGCGCCGGCATCCATCGCTGCCACAGCGCGGACACCACCAGAACGAGTACGACCGCCGCCAGGGAGACGGTAGCATTTCGTGTTCTTCGGTTCCTTTTCGCCACGAAGAGATAGTTGGACATGGAAGGACGCTGATTCCTGCCACGAAGGTTGTTGGTTTTGCCCTGTTCCCTGCCCCGCCTGCGCTTGACATTCGGCTACCCGACGGTGCAAAATGGTATCATCAAGTACCGGCGAGGGGAGACATGCGTATCTACACCAGAACAGGCGACGACGGTACCACTGGCTTGCTGGGCGCACAGCGGGTGAGTAAGGACTCGCCCCGCGTGGAGGCGTACGGCAGCGTCGACGAGCTGAACGCACACCTGGGGCTGGCTATCGCGCATCTCCAGTTGCATGAGCGATTCCGGCAGATACTGCAACAGGTGCAGAGCGAGCTGTTCGTCATCGGCGCGGAGCTGGCGGTTCCGGTAGGCAAGAAGCCGGTGATCAAGCCCATTTCGGAGCAACAGGTCAAGCAACTGGAACACTACATTGACGAGATCGAGGACACTCTGGAACCCCTGCATCATTTCATCCTGCCTGGGGGCACGGTTGCCTCAGCGGCTTTGCACGTGGCGCGCACCGTGTGCCGTCGCGCAGAGCGGCGCGTAGTCAGCCTGTTCCATGTGGAGCCCGGCAATCCGCATATTCTCACCTATCTGAATCGACTGGGTGACCTGCTGTTTGTGATGGCGCGAGCGGTCAACACCGCCGAAGGCGTACAGGACATTATCTGGGAACTGTAGACATGGACGTATCGATTATCGGAGCAAGCGGCGACTGTGGGCGCGAGATCGCCATTCAGCTGGTAGCGGAACGAGTGCTGTCGCCAAACGAGCGATTGCAACTGGTGGGCAGGCATGGCGGCAGGAGTGAGCGGGTGCTACACGGTTTGCGCAGCGACCTGTCCGACGCCTACGCCGAAATCGCCCCCGAAATAGATGTAGCCCTGCACCCCGATGAGGTAGTCGGTGACATCATCGTGATGGCAGCTGGGCAAGCGGTTCCCACGGACGCCGCCAGCGCACCATCGCGCGATACACTGGCGATGGCAAACCTGCCCGTGTTTCATGCCTATGCCGGCGCTATCGAGAAGCATGGACACGGCAACGAGGTCGTCATCGTGGTGACCAACCCGGTGGAGCTGGGCGTGGAGATATTCAGCCGTTATTTGGGCAGGCATCGGGTGATTGGCATCGGGGCATACTCGGACTCGCTGCGATTCCGTCGCGAAATCGCTGCCGATGTGGGTGTGCGTCGCCAGATGGTACACGCTTTCGTGGTGGGCGAACACGGCGAACAGATGGTTCCCCTGTGGAGTAGCCTGCGTATTTACGGCATGGATATGGAGGAGATGCTGTCTATTACGGCGCGGCTTCGGGGCAAGCGTCAGCTGACCGATTTCCCCTCCGAAGTGCAGCAGGCAAAAATCCAGACGCTGGCTTACCTGCAGCAGGGGCTGATTCGCGAGGCGTTTGAGCATGTCGACCGCCTCCCACCTGACCTGCGAGTGGTGTTGAAGCCCTATCTCACCCATTTGTCGGGGGCGAAAACAGCCGTTGCGACCGCCAACGTCACGGTAGACCTGGTGCGCACGCTGATGGACGGGCGCGAGATTGTGGTGGCGGGACAGGTGCGGCTGGATGGCGAGTTTTATGGCATCCACACCACCATCGGCGCTCCTATCGTGGTGGGCACTAACGGCTGGTCGCAGGTGGTTCCGTTGCAGCTGTGGGAAGATGAGGCGCGATTGCTGACGCAGGCAGCCAGCCAGGTACAGCGTAAGCTGCGGGAGTGGATGAAACATGGTGGATGAGCGCTGGGTGTTTGTGATCAAGGTACACGACAAGCCGGGCGCGCTCACGGCAATCGCCTCGGTGTTTTCCAGCCGCGGCGTCTCGGTGGATACCACGCTGGGCAGCAGCGCAGCGGGATTGCTGGAGGCGCCCAGCACGATTGTGCTCAGCTTCCACGCCACCGAGCGCAAAAAGGAGACACTCCTGCGCACCCTTGCCCGCCTGCAGCAGGTGGTGCAGGTAGAAGCGTATCCGTACACCGCGCGCGAACTCCGCAGTATCGCCATCGTCCGCGTAAGCCCAGACGAAAAGATGGCCGACCTTCCCAGAGAGGTGCATACAGAGATTATCTCGGAAAGCGGAGACAGCAAAACGGTCTTGCTCACGGGAGCCACGCGGGCTGTCGACAGGGCTGTGCATTCCCTGCAGGAACGAGGCACGCTCAAAGATGTGGTCTCGGCTGTGATGGCGGTGTAACGATGGCACGCAAGCCGGTACTCAGTCCCAGTCGTATCCGAACCTACCTGCTGTGCGAGGTGAAGTATTACCACACCTACCTCAACCCGCGCGGCAAGTTCTATATGCGAGCCAAGCGCGAGTACTCCTTCGGCACCACCATGCACGCGGTGTTGCAACACCTGCACGCCTCGGGCGGAGTGGAAGCCGTAACGGTCGAGCAGCTGCAACAGGTGATGCAGCAACAGTGGGTAGCGGCAGGTTACGAGTCGCCGCACGAAGAGCAGCAGTTCCAGCAGGTAGCGGCGGCGTTGCTGGAGCAGTATCACGCACGCACACAGGAGAGCCTGCAGCAAACACCCCCTGAACAGCGCCCGCGTCTGCTGATGCAGGAACGGTTGTTGCGCATGGACATGGGCAGGTTCGCACTGGTAGGGCGTGTAGACCGCGTGGACGAACACCCCGACGGCACACTGGAGATTATCGACTACAAGAGCTGGCGCACCGACGTCGCCCCCGAAGAGGTGCATGATGACCTCGCGATGTGCTGTTACCAGCTGCTGTTGAAGCAGCTCTACCCCGACCGTCGCATTATAGCCACCATCGTCGCGCTGCAGACGGGCGCGTTTGCCAGTGCCAGCCTCACCGACGAGGAACTCGCGGAGTTTCGCGAAGACATCCGCCTTCTGGGAGAAGAAATCGTCTCCCGCGACTTCGAGTACCTGGAACCCAAACGTATCCCGCACTGCGAGGAGTGCGATTTCCTGCCGTTGTGCCAGCGCATCTGGGAACGGCTCTAATCCCTGCCGCGTAGCGCACTCTAAAGCCTGCGGCGACAATAGCACAGGTCGCGTCCCCGATCGCCTTGATTCCTCGCCCAAAATGCTGTATATTTAACGGCGGAGAGGTCGCATAGTGGCCTAGTGCGCCCGCCTCGAAAGCGGGTACCCGGCGAAGAGCTGGGTCGCGGGTTCGAATCCCGCCCTCTCCGCCATTTTATTCCTTCGGTGGCAGACGAAACTTGTGACCACACCGCGCCAGCAAACGCCGCTGTCTGAGGCTCTGCATCGCCTGATGCAGGCGGTTCCCGTTCCCTCTCACCTGCGATTGAATGAACCTCTAAAGAACTATACTACCTTGCGCGTGGGCGGTCCCGCCGACCTTTTCTACAGGGTGACCGACATCGAAGAGTTCGCACAGGTGGTCATCACTGCGCATCAGCTTTGCGTACCCACCTTCATCCTGGGACTGGGTAGCAACCTGCTGGTCAGCGATAAAGGCATCCGTGGACTGGTGGTATACAACTGCTGTCGCCGCATCGAGGTGGGAGAAATCACCTTTTCGGAGTCGGGCGCACCCTTTCAGTTGCTGTTCCTCAAAACCGCGCAGGCGGGGCTGTCCGGGCTGGAGTTCGCGGTGGGTATTCCGGGCACGGTGGGTGGTGCGCTCATCTCCAACGCGGGGGCGTTCCGCGAAAACATCGGCGACCTCGTGGAGACGATAGACGTGGTGGTAGAGGGCGAACGCCAGCGGGTGACGCAAGAGTGGATGCAGTTCTCCTACCGCGACAGCATCCTGCGCCGTCCGGACCCCCCGCGCGCGGCTATACTGGCAGTAACCCTGCGTCTGCGCCGTGGCGACCGCCGCCAGATTTTCGCCAAAGCGCGCGAGCTGCAACGCTGGCGCATCGAACGACAGCCCCCCAACCCCTCGGCGGGCAGCTTCTTCAAGAACGTATATGATGTGGAACTGGCTCAGAAGCTATACAGTTTGCCTACCGGACTGAAAGAGGCGGGCGTCGTACCTGCGGGTTACCTGATTGCGGAGGCGGGGCTGAAGGGCACGCGCGTTGGAGGGGCAATGGTGTCTGTGAAACACGCGAACTTTCTCATCAATGCCGGAGGTGCTACCGCGACCGATATCCGTAAACTGGCAGATTTGGTCAAGCAGGTGGTTTTCGAGAGGTTTGGGGTTCTGCTCGAAGAGGAGGTACTCACTGTCGGGGACTGGTCGTAAAAACGTTGACAAGCCCGCAGACAATATGGGATACTTTTTGCGTAGCAGACGACGACAGTCCGTGTCAGCTTCACGAGGCGTATGCCCGTCTTCGCACGGACTAGGTGGCGTGGTCAAGCGGAGCTTCATCATGTGCGAGGGCACTCGTTGCCTGTCTCGGGAACGATTTGTGGAACTTTGGGGCAGGGTAACACCGGAAACGACGGAGCAGGTAGAGCATTGGCTCAGACTTCTTTCAGGGCTGAAAATGCAGGACTGAGGTCTGCAGATGAAAATCCGTGTCGTCGCCGTACAATTCAAGCCACGCAAGGGCGATGTGGAGCACAATCTGGACAGGGTCGCCGAGATATTGCGTCAGATTGTGGAAGACGGCGTGCCCGCTGATGTCGTGGTGTTTCCCGAAACCATCACTTCGGGATATTTTCTGGAGGGCGGTGTGCGCGAAGCGGCGCGAACACGCGAGCAGATACTGGAGGCGCTGGTGAAACGCTATCTGCCCTTTGCGCGACCAGAGCCGCTGGATGTGGTGCTGGGTTTCTATGAGGTGTGGCACGGTAAGTATTATAACTCCGCCCTCTACCTCACCCTCAGCGCACAGTCCGAATCGTGCCGCACTGTGCACACACATCGCAAGTTCTTCCTGCCCACCTACGGCGTGTTTCAGGAGAAGCGTTTTGTGGCGCGAGGGCGTAACATTGAGGTATTCCCCACGCGATTCGGTCCCGCCACCGTATTAATCTGTGAAGATGTGTGGCACTCGATTACGGGAGCCATCGCCGCCTTGAAGGGAGCCGAGGTGTTTTACGTGATTGCCGCCTCACCCGGCAGGGGCTTTCACGGTGAGAGCGTGGGCAACGCCATGAAGTGGCAGCAGCTGCTGTGTAACATGGCGGAAGAGCATGGAGTGTGGGTGGTGAACGCCAGCCTGGTGGGCTTTGAGGGAGGCAAGGGCTTCGTCGGGAACTCGATGGTGGTGAACCCCTTCGGGCAGGTGGTGGTGTCTGCTCCCCTGATGAGGGAAGCAATGATTACCGCTACTATCGACACCGAAGAGATAGCGATCGCACGGGCGAACGCTCCCCTGCTCGCTGACCTGGAGGCGGGACTGGCAGACCTGTTGATAGAGATGCAGGAAATCGCCGCAGAGCAACATGCGAGGCACCGACAATGAGCAAACTGGAAGTCATCCAAGCCCCTGAGCGCACACACGACGCCGAGGAGCTGCTGCGCATCAATGCACCGCTGGTCACCGAGTGGCTGGTAGAGTTCCTGCGCGACGAGATGATACGCCGACGGGGGTTCTACCGCGCCGTGGTGGGACTGTCCGGTGGGGTCGACTCATCAGTGACGGCGTTCTTGTGCGCTCGTGCTCTGGGTGCAGAGAATGTGTGGGGCATCCGTATGCCTTACCGCACCAGCAGCACGGAGAGCCTGGAACACGCGCAGCTGGTGATAGACCAGCTGGGCATCCACTCGCGCACGATAGACATCACGCCTGCCGTGGACGGTTATCTGCAGTACGAACCCGATGCCGACGGTAGACGACGCGGCAACGTGATGGCGCGAATGCGCATGATTGTGCTGTTTGACCTCTCCGCGAAGCTGAACGCCCTGCCTGTGGGTACCGGCAATAAGACGGAGCGGCTGTTTGGCTACTTCACGTGGCACGCCGACGACTCGCCCCCCATTAACCCGCTGGGCGACCTGTTCAAGACGCAGGTGTGGCAGCTGGCGCGGTATCTGGGTGTGCCAGAGGTGATTGTGTCCAAGCCCGCCTCTGCCGACCTGATTGTCGGGCAGACAGACGAGGACGACCTGGGTATCTCCTACCACCTTGCTGACCAGATACTGTACTTCCTGTTGCGCGGGTATCGCGTGGAGCAGATTGAGGAGATGGGCTATCCGCGCGAGAAGATACTTCTGGTCAAAGCACGGCTGGAGAGCACACACTGGAAACGTCACCTGCCGACCACCGCCATGCTCTCCACCACGTCGATCAATGACTACTATTTGCGTCCGGTGGACTACTGATGTATGACCTGATGATCGAACCCGAAGACGAAGACACCGAGTGGTGCTGGGAAGAGGTAGAGGGTGCTCTGCAAGCCATCGGGCTGAACGCCAGCGAGGGAGGCTGTATCGCCGCCAATGCAGAGGGAACCGTATGGGTAGACGTTGGCTCGCCAGAAAGTCCGGGGATTATACTGATTGCGGTGCGGGCACGCGAGGACCGGCGAGTCGAGATCATCCGGCAGGCGATGGACATCGCCTTCTACCTTGCGCAACGGCTGGGTGGCGTGGTGATAGATATGCAGCTGGGTGGTCGCGTACTGCCCGAAAACCGCGAATGGATTGAAGCAGAGTTTTTGCGGTAGGAAGTCACGAACAGAAGGACAGGATGGATAGTTCGCTGATTGTTGGGGCAATCATCGGGGCAGGAAGTGCGGCAGGCACTTACTTTCTGTTCAAGCGCTGGGAGGTGTTCCGCGAGCGCACGCGCGAGGAATCGCGTCGCCGCGACATCCTGCACCGTCTCGTGGTGGAGGCACTGGACAACGCCGCGTGGAACGCCTACATCGAGTCCATCATCGACGGCTGGCTGAAGGCGCACGAGGCGAAGATACTCACTCCGCAGGAGGTGCAGGATGCCCTTTACCGCTGGGTTGCCGAGCCCTACTCTCTGCGCAGCCAGCGCGACGCCCTGCAGCAGTACATCACCCTGCCCATCCGCGATGAGAAGGAACAGGAGTTATACGTTGCCATTACCGGCGTCTACCACGAACTCACCCTCAACACGCTGACCCTGCGCATGTTGCGCCTGTTTCAGGAGCTGGAGGAGTCGGAGAAGCCCTGCATTGCCCCTGAGCAGCTGATGCCGTTGCTGCAGCGCGTGGCGCAGGAGTTCAAATCGAACGGCGAGCGGTTCTACGCGCTGGCGGTACGGCTGGTAGAAAGATACCCCTTCCTCGCCGAGACGCACGCCCGCAAAATGCGCCTGCTGCTGGAACAGCTGGAAAACTACCAGAAACAGGCGGTAGCCGAACCCGACACTCCCGACTAAGTGTGTCTACCAGTCCTGGGTGATGGGCTTGTTCCAGTTCGGATGCCACTCGGGCATATCCCGCTTCCAGTTGCGGTAGTAGATGCCACCCAAAGGCGCCCAGCGGGCATGACCATCCGCAAACACCATGTTGATACCCCCGCCGTGCCAGTCTGTGCGCTTCGTGCAGTC
>JAIMBJ010000026.1 GCA_023511455.1 Bacillota bacterium | reverse complement strand
GTATTTCCGGGGATTAAGACGATGTGACATTTCAAATTGGGAATAAAATAGGACATTTCAAATTGGAAACCACAACAACCTTTAAATCCCTTGACAGTTTTGGTGAGGCAAGATATAATCAATACACCTTGATTAAGCGCAAAACCGTGAGGCTGCGCTCAAATGGAAGCGACTGAAGCCCCCACTACAGTCAAAGAGAAGAAGCGAAAGGGTAGACGCCCCAGCGGGCGGGTTACCATGCAGACGATTGCGGAGCGCGTCGGCGTCTCGCAGGCGACGGTGTCCTATGTGCTGAACAACAAGCCGGGGGCGCGGGTCAGCGCGGCGGTCCGCGCGGAGATTCTGCGCCTCGCGCGCGAGTTGAACTACTATCCCAACGAAGCCGCCCGGCGGCTGGCGGGAATGCGCAGCCGCACACTGGGTATCTTGCAACTGTATGTGCGACATTCCGTGTTGGCGGGCTGGTGGTCCTCGGAGATCATGCGAGGCATTGCCGATGTCGGCTTCGCAGAGGGCTATCACCTGATGATTTACGCCATGAGCGAAGACGTGCGGGAGATGTGCCTCAACGCCGTGTACAGTGGACGTCTGGAAGGCTTGATTATCCTCGCGCCACACAAGCATGAACCACTCCTGAAGGAGCTCTGCGACGCAGATATTCCCCTTGCCGCGGTCGGCACACAGCAGGTGTACGGCTGTAAAATGGTGGCGGTGGACGCCGACAACGAGATGGGCGGTTACCTCGCCACACGGCACCTCATCGAGCAGGGACATCGGCGTATCGCTCACCTGCACGGGATGCTCAGCATCCCCAACGCTTACGACCGCTATCAGGGCTACCTGCGTGCATTGCAGGATGCAGACATACCCATCGAGCATGACCTGCTTGCACAGACCGATTTCTCGGAACGGGGTGCCTGTGAAGCCACGCAACGACTGCTGCAGCTGCCCAACCCGCCGACCGCCATCTTCGCCGCGAACGATGTCTCCGCCATCGGCGCGCTACGCGCGGTGAAAGATGCCGGGCTGCGCGTGCCGGATGATATCGCCATCATCGGCTATGACGGCGCACCCATTACCGAGCTGACCGAACCGCCCCTCAGCACTGTCCAGCAACCCGCCGCTGACATGGGACGGGTAGCGGCTCGCTTACTGATCGAAGTGATCGAGGGCAACACCCCTGCAGAGCGAGTGGTGAAGCTGCCAGTGCACCTGCTGGTGAGAGCCTCCAGCCACTGTAACATTTCAGGAATGACGCAGTTGTAAAGGTTGTTCGTGAGTTGGCGATATAAAGCGGCAACACCCGTTATTCTGGGTGAAGCGAAGAGTCGTTTTGAGGGTCTGTGATGGTTTGCTTGCGTTCAGCACAACAGACAATTGGCTCTGCAGTCGGTGATAAAAGGGCAGTTGCAGAGCTGCTATCTAAAAATCTAAAAAAGAGGCAGTTATTTTATTGCACTTTTTGCCTAGCTGTGGTAAAATGTGGTAGCAAGCACAAGTGGTGCTAGCTATAAATTAATCAAAAGAATCCAATAAAAGGAGGAAAACACAACATGAAACGCCGTGCATTCACGCTCATCGAACTGCTGGTGGTCATCGCGATTATCGCGATACTGGCAGCCATCCTTTTCCCTGTGTTCGCACAGGCGCGGGAGAAGGCACGCGCGGCATCGTGCATCAGCAATCTCAAACAGATTGGGCTGGGCGCGCTCATGTACGCGCAGGACTACGACGAAATCTTCGTCGGCTCGTACAGCTATCCCAACACTTGGGGGCAATGTCCACGATTCGTGTGGTTGGACCTTATCTACCCCTATGTGAAGAACCAGCAGCTGTTCGCCTGCCCCAGCAGTAACCGGGTGTTCGCACATGATGGCACGCGCTTGAACTGTGGGCCTGTTGCATCTGCATACAACTCTGCACTTGGGCAGGAACCGGGCACTTCAGTGCGCCCATGGCGAGTGGGGTACCTAATCAATGAAGGCTACAACGACGCCAACCAGTACTGTAGCAGGTGCGATTGTAACACTGGTTTGAACTGTTACCATGGCGTCATCAGCCACTCCATCTACATCCCGGCAATCGACGACACCGTGATGGACGTCGGCGCTGCACTCGCAGCGATTGAGGATGTGGCTAACACCATTGCTATCTCTGACGGTGACCCCAACTGCCCTCACAACGGCAATCCTTCAGGAACGATGGCGGTTTTCCGCTTCCCACGCGACACCGATGTGGAGTATGATACCTATGGCAACAGCTATGTGGGAAGTGGATGCTACATCGCTGGTGAGAAGGTAGGGCGCATCGCCAAGAGGCACACCGGTGGCGCAAATCATGTGCTGGCGGACGGTCACGTGAAGTTCTTCCGCAAGACCACGCCCAATATGTGGACACGCTATCAGGATTGAGTTCGGTGAACGCCAACCCCCTGCTTTGCAGGGGTTGGCATCTTATCTACAAGGAGGAGAGGATGAAGGAGAATCAAATCAAACCGTGGCACATCATCCTGTTCACCTTCGCCATTTTGCTGGTACTGTGGCAGGTGTTCGGATATGTGCGGGAAAAGCGCAAGCAGAGCCAGGCCACGTTTCAGGCCGGCCCCGGACCCAACATCACGCCCTACACGCCGCAGCAGTTTCAGAACATCCGGCAGCGAATGGAGCAGGAAAAGTAAGCAGGCGAAGCACGAATGAAGAAAGCAATTGCAACGGTTGGGGCGGTCATCGGCATTGTGCTGCTGATGTGGTTGGGATATGGTCTGTTCGTATACAGCCGCAATTCCTCGCCCCAATTCTCGTTACCTCCACCTCTGACCCCACCCCCCAACAATGTATATAGCGAACTCATCGCGTGTATCTACAACATTCGCGAACCCGGTAAACTGGCAGCGCTTGCTCAGCAGACAGACTATGGAACACTCGCCGAGAAACAAGCCGTCGTGGAAGCCAATCGCGAGGTATTCCGGAAGGTACGAGAGGTGCTCAACAAGCCTGCACAGGTGGAGCGACTGGCATACCAGACGGGTGACCCCACCGTAGAAGCTTACCGCCAATTCGCTCGCCTTTACATCGTGCAGGCCACATTGCTTGCACAACAGGGTAAAACTGCACAAGCGCTGGATGCCTATCTAGACGCTTTTGCCTTCCTGGAAAAAATCCTTAATGGTGGCAATGTGCTCCATCTCACTTTTCACTTTATGGCAACCAGTGATCTCTTTCAGGCGATACCCGCTCTAATTCCTCGTCTGAATGCCCAGGATGCTGAGCGCGGCGCGCGTCGTCTGGAGCAATTGCTGGCAAACGAATACTCTCTGGAGAAACTTCTGGAGCAGGAATTCCGGGTTTGGTTGACCGGCTGGCAACGGACGGTGCGCGGACAGTCCCTGCGAGGCTTCCGTTTGGACCTGCCCAAATCTGACCTGGAGCGCGAAATGCTTTACCTGCCAAAGGCTCCGCTCTCGCAGGCAGCACAGCAGTACGTGCAACAATGGCTGCAACAGGTGAAATTACCCTATTCACAACAACAGTTTGTTCCTTACCCTCCTGCGTTACAACAACTGGGACGTGAACTGGTCGTACGCGAGCCAGAGGGAATTGCTCTTGCCATCGCCCGCTATACCTATACCCGCGCTCGACTGCGCCTGCTATACACTACCCTGCGTCTGGAAGCATATCGCAAGTCCCGTGGACGCTACCCGGCTTCACTGAAAGAGCTGGGGGATAGCCCATACTTCACCGACCCGTTCAGCAACCAGCCGTTTGTCTACCGCCCGCAAGGTGACCGTTACATGTTGTACAGCGTGGGACCGAACGGTAAAGACGACGGCGGTCAGCCGTTCCACGAGGGACGCCTGCGTCGCGACCAGCCCGGCGACATGGGGCTGATGCCTTACCTGCCACAACGCCCATCGTGACCCCGTTTGCTTCCTCCGGATGAAGATTGGTATACTGTACCCGCAAATCCGTGCAGGAGAGGGACGCGATATGCTCGATATCCGTTTGATTCGGGAACAGCCTGACTTCGTGAAAGACGGTCTGCAGAAGGTGGGTGCAGACCCCGCCATCATCGACGAGATACTGCAGCTGGACGCTCGCCGACGGGAGATTCTCACTCAGGTGGAAAGCCTTCGGGCGGAGCGCAACGCCGTTTCCAAAGAAATCCCCAAAATCAAAGACCCCGAAGAGCGCAACGCCCGCATCGCGCAGATGCGACAGGTGGGCGACCAGATTGCGCAGCTCGAGAAGGAACTGGAAGAGGTAGAACAGACCTTCACCGCACGGATGCTGGAGGTGCCCAACCTGCCCCACCCCAGCGTGCCCGTTGGCAAAGACGAGAGCGAGAACGTGGTGGTGAAATACGAGGGTGACCTGCCAGCATTTGAGTTTACCCCCAAACCCCACTGGGAGCTGGGCGAGCAGCTGGGCATTCTGGATTTCGAGCGGGGGATTAAGATCAGCGGCTCGCGCTTCTACATCTTGAAGAAGGCAGGGGCGGCGCTGCAACGCGCGCTCATCACCTGGATGCTGGACCTGCACACCCGCGAGCACGGCTACACCGAAGTCTACCCGCCCTATCTTGTCAAGTCAGAATGCCTTTACGGCACAGGCAACCTGCCCAAGTTCGGAGACAACCTGTATCACGATGCGGAGGAGGACTTCTGGCTCATCCCGACCGCGGAGGTGCCCGTCACCAACCTGCACCGCGAAGAGATTCTGGAAAAGGAGCAGTTACCACTTTACTATGTCGCCTACACCGCCTGCTTCCGTCGCGAGAAGATGTCGGCAGGGCGCGACGTGCGCGGCATCAAGCGCGGACACCAGTTCGATAAGGTGGAGCTGGTCAAGTTCGTGGAGCCACACACCTCCGATGAAGAGCTGATGAAGCTGATTGAAGACGCTTCGGATGTGTGCCGACGGCTGAATCTGCCCTTCCGATGGGTGCAGATGTGTACGGGCGACCTCAGCTTCGTGGCGGCGATGAAGTACGACATCGAGGTATGGGCAGCGGGCTGCCAGGAGTGGCTGGAGGTGAGCTCCTGCTCCAACTTCCGCGACTTTCAGGCGCGCCGTGCCAACATCCGCTACCGCCCTGCCCCCGGCGCCAGACCCGAGTTTGTCCACACACTTAATGGTTCGGGGCTTGCCCTGCCCCGCCTGATGATTGCCGTGCTGGAGAACTACCAGCAGACGGACGGCACGATACTCATTCCCGAAGTGTTGCGTCCCTACCTGCACGGCGCAACCCGCATCGACGTCGATGGGGAGCTAACGTAAAGGAGCAACGAGATGGGTAAGACCATAAACAGCCTGATACCGTCAAGTTAAGGAGGGAAGCATGTCCAAGATACTTATTGAAATCCCAGAAGAGGTCTATTCAGCCATCCGTCTGCCGCCTGACGAGGTGGAGGCGGAACTGCGCAAAGAGCTGGCAATCGCTTTATATCAGCGCGGTGTGCTTTCGGCTGGCAAGGCATGTGCGCTTGCTGGCTTAGACCGATGGTCTTTCGAACAAATACTGGGCAGACGTCGGATAAACAGGCACTACTCTCAAGAAGACCTGCTGGAAGATATTGCCTATGCCGACAGCGGTCAGTAACTCCTCGACCCCCATACACCTGTCAGCGATTGGCAGGTTGGACCTGCTGCGCGAGTTCTTCGAGAAGGTGATGATTCCCCCTGCTGTCTGGAACGAAGTGGTTGAGCAAGGGAAGGGACGCCCCGGTGCGGAGGATGTGCGACTCGCCTGCCAGGAAGGCTGGATAAACCTGCTCGCCCCTAACAATCGCGCGATGGTATCAATTTTACGGATGCAGCTGGACGCTGGCGAAGCGGAAGCCATTGCACTGGCCGCGGAGCACAAAGCGGATATACTCCTCATCGACGAGTCAGAGGGACGTGAGGTCGCAAGGAATCTGGGGCTGTCTGTGACTGGTAGCATTGGCATCCTTCTGAGGGCATACCGTAGCGGCAAGGTGAGTTCACTGCAGCAGGAGATGGAACGCCTGCGAAGCGAGGCAGGTTTCTGGATTAGCGATGCCCTGTACCAGCGAATCATCAGTCTCGAAGAAACGGCATAGCTGCAACATCACTGGAACTAAACGGCACCCGCCACAAACCCCTACCGCTGCACCGTTTGCACCACGCGCACGACGCCATCTGCTGCCTGCTGCGCCTGATCCCAACCCAGCGGATACAGCCCGAAAATCAGACTGCCCACCATGCACAACGCTATCGCCAGCTGCAAGCCGAAGCCAGGCCGCGGCAACGCAGGCAGTTCCGTCGGGCGGAAATACATGACCACAATCAGCCGCAGGTAGTAGAACGCGGAGATAACGCTGTTGACCGCCAGCACAATCGCCAGCAATAGCCCCACCGAACCCTGCTGCAAGGCAGCGTTGAACAGGAAAAACTTGCCCAGAAAGCCCGCGGTCGTCGGGATGCCCGCCAGCGACAGCATGAACACCGTCATCATCGCGGCGGCATGCGGGCTGCGCGTGCCCAGCCCTGACAAATCGTCAATCAGGTTGCTCTCGCGCCCCTCGTGCGCCATCAGCGACGCTACTGCAAACGCGCCCATCGTCATCAGCGCGTAGGCGATGAAGTAGTAAAGCACCGCACTGATGCCCGCCCGCGCCGAGGGGAAGCTGCTGACTGCCACCACGCCCACCAGCAGGTAACCCGCGTGCGCAATACTGGAGTACGCCAGCATCCGCTTCAGGTTGGTCTGCGCCAGCGCAAGCAGGTTTCCCACCGTCATCGTCAGAATAGCCAGTACCGCCAGCACTGGCACCCAAAGCGCGCTGGCCGGTTGGAACGCTAACGCTACGCGGATGAACACCGCAAACGCTGCCGTCTTCGCCGCGGACGCCATGAACGCCGCTGCTGACGTGGGCGCGCCCTCATAGACATCCGGCGTCCACATGTGGAACGGCACCAGCGCCGCCTTGAAACCCAGTCCTACTAATATCCAACCTAACCCTGCATACAGCAGCAACCGTTTCGCTGGCTCCGACGAAAACAGCGCAGGCATCAGTTCGTTGAGATTGGTGGTGCCAGACGCCCCGTAAACAAGCGCAATGCCGTAAATCAGGAAACCTGACGCGAACGCCCCCAGCAGAAAGTACTTCAATGCTGCCTCCTCCGAGCGAGCCTCCGTACGCGCCAGCCCCGCCATCACATACATGGAAAGGGACAATATCTCCAGCCCGATAAACAGCACCAGCAGGTTCTGCGCCGCCGCCATCACCATGCCACCCGCCGTGGAAAACAGCACGAGCGCAAAATACTCGGGAAAGCGGATGCGCTTCTCCTGCAGATACGGTTCCGCCATCAGCACCGCAATGGCAGCGATGCCCAGCAGAATCAGCCGCACCATCTGCGCAAACTGGTCACTCAACACCGTACCAGCGAAGGCGGTCAAAGGCTTATTCCAGAAGAAGACCACCGTCCCCCCGCTGACAGCGATGCCCACCAGGCTCAGTACTACCAGCGGGGTATACGTGCCCCGACGCATTGATAACCCGATGAGCAACACCGCCATCGCCGTTACCGAAAGCACCAGCTCTGGCGCAATCGCGCTGAAACGAATGTCCTGGGGCAGCGGCGGGTAACCGTTCATGCCTGCGCTCCTCCTGCTTCCAGCACAGCCTCACGGATGGCAAGTAACAGCTCTGGCGGCGTATCGGTGGGCACAGCGCAACCGGGCGCGACGATGATGCCCCGTCCTCGCGTCTGCTCAATGGTCTCGCGTACCTGCTGCTTCACCTGCTCCACTGTCATGCTCTTGATGTTCACCTCGTCCACGCCCGCCATGATGCAGCCCGTGTACTTCAGCCGCGCTTCGGGAATGGATGGTGCGGTGATTCGGTTGCTCCAGGACAGGATGTGCGCCTTCGCGCTCAGCGGCAGCATCAGGTCGAAGTAGATGTTCTCGCCGTGCAGATGCAGTACGTTCACCGGCGCGCCCTGCGCCGCATCCAGCACCATCTCATCCAGCGGCAGGAAGATACGCTCATACTCTTCTGGCGTCGCCAAGTCAGCACTTGCGCCAGCCACCGCCAGATAGGTACCGATGCCCTCCTCCGCCAACTTCCTTGCGTAGCCCGCCAGCGACTGCGCGATACGTTCCAGCCCAATGCGTACGGTATCTGCATCCTGGCGAAGGTGGTTCAACAGCTGCTGCTGCGAAATCTTCTGCGCGTAAGCGAACACGTTGAACACCGTGTCCACAATGGGCGCGTCGTCTCCCTTGCGCCGCTGGATGATGCGCAACGCCGCCAGCTGCTCGCCAAAGTTGCCCTTGTCAGGGGGAAGCACCGATAGCTTCGCCCAGTCGCTGATAGAGTGAATCGATGCCATGCCCAGCGGCATCTCATACGGGATGTCGTGCATTACCTTGAACAGGTCGGGGTCATATTTAGCGTAGAACTCCAGCTCCGCGTTTGCCAGAGTCTCCCCTGCGGGTGGGTTCAGTCGGAAGTGATACCACAGGCTGTACGGCACGCGGTCTACCGCCTCGCCCCGTATCGCTGCCTGAATGCGTTCGAATTTGGTCATCGCCGTTCGCCCTCCCGTAGTTGCTAACGTGTTACCGATTGTACCACTGATTCACCCATCTGCGCCAGCCAAGCTGCGCCCGCGTCGCCGTTCACCTGCCGAATCAGGTTGTCTACCGAAGCCTGCATCGGGTCTATAAACGTGCTGGGATACAAACCAATCCAGAAGATAAGCACCACGATAGGCACCAGAATGGCGATTTCGCGCAGGTTCAGGTCGGGCAGGTGGGCGTTTTTCTCCGATGGCTCGCCGTAAAACACCCGCTGAAACATCCACAACAGATACACCGCCGCTAGGATCACCCCCGACGCGGCGATGACCGTCAACGGAACGCTCGCCGCCCATCCCCCCAACAGGGTGAGAAACTCGCCCACGAACCCGTTGGTGGACGGCAGCCCCACTGAAGACAGCATCACCAGCAGGAAGAAGGCCGCGTACACGGGCATCACGCGCTTCAGCCCGCCGAACTCCGCAATCAGGCGGGTGTGCCTGCGCTCGTAAATCATGCCCACCAGCAGGAACAGCGCGCCCGTACTAATGCCGTGATTGACCTGCTGCAGGATGCTGCCCGTCAGCCCCTGTGCGTTCAGCGCGAACAGCCCCAGCATCACGAAGCCCAAGTGGCTGACGCTGGAATACGCTACCAGCTTCTTCACATCGGGCTGCACTGCCGCCACAATCGCCCCATAGATGATGCCGATGACTGCCAGCGTCAGCATCAGCGGGGCAGCCACCTGCGACGCATCGGGGAACAGCGGCAGACAGAACCGCAGGAAACCGTAGGTGCCCATCTTCAGCAACACGCCCGCCAGAATCACCGACCCTGCCGTCGGTGCCTCCACGTGCGCATCGGGCAACCAGGTATGGAACGGGAACATCGGCACCTTAATCGCAAACGCCAGCGCGAACGCTGCGAACAGCCACAACTGCAGATGAAGGGGTAGCGGGCTGGTTGCCAGTGCCTGCTGGATTTTCAGCAGGTCGAAGGTAGCCATGCCCGTCATGTCGCGGTGCAGGTAATACAGCGCGACAATCGCCACCAGCATCAGGATGCTGCCGAAGAAGGTGAACAAGAAGAACTTAATCGCTGCGTAGATGCGCCGCTCCCCGCCCCACATGCCAATCAGGAAGTACATCGGTACCAGCATCGCTTCCCAGAACACATAAAACAGCACCAAATCCAGCGCGCAAAACACGCCCAGCATTCCCGTCTCCAGCAGCAACATGAAGAACATGTACTCCTTCACGCGCTCCTCCACCACCCACGAGAACGCCACTGAAAGCACCGTCAGGAAGGTGGTCAGCAATACCAGCCACAGGCTGATGCCGTCAATGCCCAGATGGTAGTGGATTCCGAACTGGGGCATCCACAGAGCGAACTCACGGAACTGCATACCCGCGCTGCCAGCGTCGAACCCGAAATACAACCGCAGCGACAGCACAAATACCACTGTCGTCACCGCCAGCGTGAACCAGCGGATGGCACTGACGTTCTCACGTGGCATCAGCAGCAGAATCAGCGCGCCCGCCAGCGGCAGGAAGATAATCAGTGTCAACAATCCTGGTGTGGTCGTCTCCATCGCTTACCTCGCCACCCCCGCACTTGCCCCTCGTATTAATAGCCATACCAGCAGCACAATTGCTCCAATCAGAATAGTGAAAGCGTAGCTGCGCACATAGCCTGTCTGCACGCGCCGCAGGCTACTGCCCACCAAACCTGTAAGACCCGCGATGCCGTTTACCAGCCCGTCCACGAGGCGCACGTCCACAAACTGCCACATCCAGTTCGCGATTTTGCCGCCCAGCCATAAGCCTATGCCCTTTACCATCAGCCAGTCATAGTAGTACTGGTTGTACAGCACCTTGCGCACGCCAGCCAGCTCGCGTTCGCGTTCGGGCAAGCCCTTCCGATAGCGCGACCAGCCGTACCAGATGCCCAGCACTGCCGCCGCCACCGACGCCCCAACCAGTATCCATTCCACGCGGACAGGCAGATGGGGCACGGCATCCTCACCCAGCACTTTTAATCCAGCAGACGGCTCCAGAAACGCCTCGAACAGGCTGGGAATATGCAGCGGCGCGAATCCGCCGATGAATCCGCCCACCACTGACAGCACTGCCAGAATCATCAGCGGAACGGTCATGCTGGGCGGAGACTCCTTCGGTTCGCCGTGATGACCATGCGCGCCATGCCCATGCACGTCGTCTTTGCCGTGGTGGGCGTGCGCCGCTGCCCAGCGGGGCGTTCCCCAGAAGGTCAATCCTATCAGGCGCGTCATGTAAAACGCCGTCAGCAACGCCGTCGCCAGTCCCACCGCCCACAGGATTTGTCCCATGCTCACGGGCAGGGCGTGCGTGCCAAAGGTCGCGGCGAGTATCTCGTCCTTCGAGAAGAAGCCCGCCAGCGGGGGAACGCCCGAGATTGCCAGCCAGCCTGCCAGCATTGTCCAGTAGGTGATGGGCAGGTACTTCGCCAGTCCGCCCATGCGCCGCATGTCCTGCTCGTGGTGCAGCGCAAGTATCACCGACCCCGAACCCAGGAACAGCAGCGCCTTGAAGAAAGCGTGCGTGGTCACGTGGAACATACCCGAGGCGAACGCCCCCACACCGCACCCCAGAAACATGTAACCCAGCTGGCTCACCGTGGAATATGCCAGCACGCGTTTGATGTCCGTCTGCGCGATGGCGATGGTCGCGGCAAAGATGGCGGTAAACACCCCAATCACCGCCACCACCAGCATCGCCGCTGGCGCCAGTTCAAAAAACACATGGCAGCGGGTAACCATCACCACGCCAGCGGTGACCATCGTCGCGGCGTGAATCAGTGCGGAGACAGGGGTGGGACCTGCCATCGCGTCGGGTAACCACATATAGAGCGGAAACTGCGCGGACTTGCCCGTCGCCCCTACGAACAGCAACAAAGCGATGGCGGTGATGATGCCTGCCGAGAGCATACCCTGCTGGTTCATGTCTATCGCCCGCTGGAACATGCTTTCCTCGCCCGCGAAGTTCAGCGTGCCAAACGTCCAGAACGACAGGATGACCGCCAGCATGAAGCCCCAGTCGCCGATGCGGTTGACGATGAACGCCTTGTTCGCCGAATCGGTATTCACCTTGTCCTTATACCAGAACCCAATCAGCAGATACGAACACAATCCGACGCCTTCCCAGCCCACGAACATCATCAGCAGGTTGTTGCTGAGAACCAGCGTCAACATGAACACGATAAACAGATTCAAGTAGGTGAAGAAACGGGGATAGTCCTCGTCACCCGCCATGTAGCCAGTGGAGTAGAGATGGATAAGTCCCCCAACGCCCGTGACAATCAACGCCATCAGCAAAGACAGCGGGTCTACCAGCGCTTCGAACGATACCTTGAACTCGCCCGCCTCAATCCATCGCCACAGCGTGCTGATAACTTGTTGTTCCTCAGCAGGTCGCTTCAACAGTTCCAGCAACAGGTACACCGATAGCGCGAACGCCCCAAGCACTACCGCCGTGCCAACCGTTCCCACCACCTTCTTGCTAACCCGCTTCCCCAAGAAGGCGTGGAACAGGAAGCCCGCCAGCGGTAAGCCGATAACCGCCCATATCAGGTCAAAGGTACTGGTCATCGCAGTCCTCCCTCAGAACTTCAGCAGGTTCATCTCGTCCACGTTAATGGTGTCGCGCAGTCGGTAGATGGCAACGATAATCCCCAGCCCGATTGCCACTTCCGCTGCCGCCACCGCCATCACCAGTATCGTATACACCTGCCCCGCGACCTGCGCCCCCAACTGCGCCTGCTGCCGCGCGAAAGCCAGAAACGCCAGGTTCGCCGCGTTCAGCATGAGTTCAATGCACATGAATATCACGATGGGGTTGCGCCGGATGACCACTCCGGTCACGCCCATTGCGAACATAAACGCGCTCAACATCAGATACCAGCTGACCGGTATTGCCTCCATGCCTACAGCCTCCGCATGACCCTGACCATAAAAATCAGCACCATGGCTACCACCAGAACCACCAGCAGCTCCCTCCAGCCGACTACCATTCAGAACCTCCGCTTCGCCATGACAATCGCGCCCACAATCGCAATCAGCAGAAGCACCGAAGTCAACTCGAAGGGATACACCCAGTCGGTAAACAGGTACTTGCCCACCATCTGCACCGTGCCGATGTCATCGGGCGCAGGCTGCGCCTGCCCCAACCGCGCGAACACCCCACCAGACAGCACAATCACGAACAGCAACGCCAATCCTACCGTCACGGGACGCTTCCACTCATACCGTTCCACCATTTCCGACGGCGCGCCCAGATTCAACAGCATGATGGTAAACAGGAACAGCACCATAATCGCGCCCGCGTAGACGATAATCTGCACCACTGCCACGAACTGCGCGTAAAGCAGTAGATACAGCACTGCCAGCGCAAAGAAGTTCGCCACCAGGTTCAGCGCACTGCGCACGGGGTTGCGCACCGCCACCACGCCGATGGACGTTACCACAATCACCAGCGCCATCAGCCAGAACAGAATCTGTGCAAGCATCCCGTCCTCCTTACTTCTGCCACCACACGATGATGGCGACTAAAAACAGGTTGACCAGAGCCGTTGGCAACAGGCGCAGCCAGCCCAGCTTCATCAGCATATCGTATCGCAGGCGGGGCAACGTCGCCCGCACCCAGATGAAAAAGTAGATGAACACGCCCAGCTTCAGCAGAAACCAGATTGGACCAGGCACCCACGTGAAGGGCGCGAACGGCAGCGGCGGCAGCCAGCCACCGAAGAACAGCGTTACCATCACCGCGGAGATGGTAATCATGCTGGCATACTCGCCCATGAAGAACATCGCGAACTTCATGCTGCTGTATTCGGTGTGATAGCCCGCTATCAGTTCGCTTTCCGCTTCCGGCAGGTCAAAGGGGGCGCGGTTCGTCTCCGCAAGCATCGCCACCAGAAAAATGCCCGTTGCAATCAGCCCCAGCGGGAAAAAGCGGAACACATGCCAGTTCAACATGCCGAGGCTGCCCTGCTGATTCAGTACCATGTCGCGCATGGATAGCGAGCCTGTGAGCAGCACCACCGAGATGATAGACAACCCCATCGCCAGCTCATACGAGATGGTCTGTGCGGAAGCGCGCAGCCCACCCAGCAGCGAGTATTTGTTGTTCGAAGACCAACCCGCCAGCACGATGCCGTATACCGTCAGCGACGTCATTGCCAGCAAAAACAGGATACCGATGTTCACGTCGGCAATCGGCGTCAGACGGTCATTGGGTCCCCAGGGGATAATCGCAGGTGCTATCAGTACTGGTATTAGGAAACCCGCTGGCGCGAGAAAGTAAATAAATCGGTCTACCCGCTCGGGAACAACGTCCTCCTTAAAGAACAGCTTAATCCCGTCCGCTACTGGCTGTAACAGCCCCGCCGGCCCCACTCGGTTCGGGCCCTTGCGGATTTGCATCAACGCCAGCACGCGGCGCTCCAGCCACACCAGTCCTGGCACCAGGGTCAGGATGAATCCGATGACAATCAGAATCCGTAGCGGGATAACCACCCAAGGGTTATTCAGTAATGCGTCCACTCTCCTCAACCACCCCTTTGTCCATCTTTCAGTATATTACAACACCGCTGCGCCTTCTGCCGCAGGCGTCAGCCGCAGCCGCGCCGCACTCTGCACAACGCGACGCCCTTCTGCGGGAAGCACCTCATAGCAACAGGCAGCGTAGGCGGGAACGACCTTCGCAATCTCGTCCATCACCTGCTCCGCCGAGAAGACGGGTATCGGCTTGCCCAGATACACCGCCAGCTCGGCGAAGATGTTCAAATCGGGTTTGACCTCTGGCGATGGCGAGTTGAACGCCTTCCAGAAGCGCTGCACCCGCCCCTCGGTGTTGGTAAAGGTACCCTCCTTTTCTGCCACGCTCGCCGCGGGCAACACCACGTCCGCATATTGTGCTGTCTCGGTCAGGAACAGGTCCTGCACTATCACAAACCCCGCGTTCTCCAACGCACGCTGCGCCAGTTCGGGGTCATGGTACTTCTGTGCCACGTCCTCACCCACGATATACAGTACCTGCATCTGTCCCTGCGCGGCAGATTCCAGCATGGCGTGTGTGTTGAAGCCGGGCTCCGCAGGCAGGCCAGCTCCCCACATCCGCTCTATCCGCTGACGCGCTTCCTCATCCCCTATCGGTGCGTGCCCCGGTAACCCGTCGGGCAGTACTCCCATGTCTGCCGCGCCGTGCGAGTTCACCTCCGACAGAAGAATATTCAAACCGCCGTTGTCGCGCGCGGCATTGCCGGTCAAGACGGTCAGATTCGCCAGCGCGTGTAGAAGCCCGGCATGGTCAGGATGGTTGCGCACCTTTGCCCCGCACAATATCACGGTGCCCTCTCCCAGCAGCGTCACCGCCTCTTCCAGCTGCTGCACAGGAACACCTGTCGCTTCAGCAACCTGCTCAGGGGTATACACGCGCACCGACTCCCGCAACACCTGCAATTCGTCTGCGGACAGAGCGTCGGTAACCGCCTTGTTCGAATCAAGCAGCAGGTGAATCAAACCGTTGACCAGCGCAGCTTCCGTGCCCTCTCGGTACCGCAACACCAGCGGCTCGTCGAAGCGCAGCTCGGTCTCCGTCACCTCCGGGTAGGCGATAACCACCTTCGCTCCGCGCCGGTACCACGCCTTACGCGCCCGCAGGAACACAATCGGCTGCTCGTCTACCAGCTCCGAACCGAAAATGAACACTGTTTTCGCCTGCTCGATGTCGGCGATGGCGTTCTGCGCGAAGGGCACGCCGAATCGAGTTAGCATCACGTTGCCTGCCAGTGGCAGCTGGTTGCGCTCCAGACGGTGGTCGATATTGTTCGTGCCTACCGCCACGCGCATCAGCTTCTGCAACAGGTATGCCTCCTCGTTGGACAGGTGCGCCCCGCCAATCGCCCCGACCGACTTCGCACCGTGTTGCTCGACCGCCTGCCGCAGGCGCGACGCTATCAGCTGGTATGCCTCCACCCAGCCGGCGGTCACGAACTTTCCATCCTTCCTGATCAGCGGGCTGAGCAAGCGGCGGTCGCTGTTGACATATTCGTGCCCGAACTTGCCCTTATCACATGTCCACTCTTCGTTAACCGCTTCGTTCTCGCGCCCCAGCACGCGCACCAGCCGGTTCGGGCGATAATCCAGCCAGACGTTACAGCCGTTGGAACAGCGTGTGCAGATACCCTTTTGCGATTTCATATCCCACGGGCGCGCGCGGAAGCGGTATACGCGGCTCGTCAACGCCCCAACAGGACACAGCTCGATAGTATTGCCCGAAAAGCGCGACGTGAACTCGGTGTCGTAGAAGGTGCTGACCATCATGTCCGCGCCGCGCTTCAGGAACTCCAGCTGGGCGTCGCCCGAAATCTCCTGCGAGAACCGCGTGCAGCGGGCACAGTGGATGCACCGTTCGCGGTCCAGCACCACGTAATCGCTGATGGGGAAGGCTTTGGGCAAGTGGCGCTTCTCCTCCACAAAGCGCGACACTCCCGGCCCGTAAAACAGCGTGTTATTCTGCAAGGGACACTCGCCGCCGCGGTCGCAAATCGGGCAGTCGAGCGGATGGTTAATCAGCAGAAACTCCAGAACGCCCCGCCGCGCCTTCTGGATAGCCATCGTGTCGGTATAAATGACCAGACCCTCGCTGGCGGGCAGCGAGCAAGACGTTTGTGGCTTGGGCATCATGCGCACGGAGCCGTCAGGCTGTTTCGTGCCCACTTCCACCAGACACATCCGACAGTTTGCCGCTTGCCCACGACCCAGGCGGGGATGGTAGCAAAAGAAGGGAATGTCCACACCAATGCGCTTGGCGGACTCGATAATCATCTCGCCCTTCGGCACCTGAAGCTCGATGCCGTTGATTTCAATAGTCACCAGCTCCTGTTCAGCCATAGTTGCCCGACTTGCCTCCCTACACGGCGATAGCTTGCGCCTGTGCCTCCACGATGGAATGCCCATGCTGGATGTAATACTCGTATTCGTGCCGATAATGCTTGATGCTGGCGCGGATTGGCCACGCCGCGGCGTCACCCAGCCCGCAATAACTGCGCCCGTCGATCTGGTCACAGATGTCCAGCAGTAAGTCGATATCCTCCATCCGCCCGCCGCCTGCCAGGATGCGGTCGAAAATCTTCACCATCCACCGCGTGCCTTCGCGACAGGGCGTGCACTTTCCACAGGACTCGTGCGCGTAAAACGCGGCGGTACGGCGCATGAAGCGGACGATGCAGACGGTATCGTTCAGCACCATGAAGCCGCCAGACCCCAGCATCGTGCCCGCCGCCTGCAACGACTCGTAATCCAGGTTCACGTCGCACTTTTCCGCAGGCAGAATGGGCACTGACGAACCGCCCGGAATGACCGCCTTCAGCTTGCCCTTCACGCCGCCCGCCAGCTCCAGCAGCTCCATCAGCGGTGTGCCCATCTCCACCTCGTAGTTGCCCGGCTTGTTCACGTGTCCACTCACCGAGAAGATTTTGGTGCCGGTGCTTTTCTCGGTGCCCATCGACGCATACCACGCACCGCCGTTGCGGATGATGGCAGGGACGCAGGACAGGGTCTCCACATTGTTTATCAAGGTCGGGCAGTCCCACAAGCCCGCGATGGTGGGCAGGGGCGCGTGGGGAAACTTCAGGCGCGGCTGACCCCGCTCGCCCATCAGCGAACTCATCATGGCTGACTCTTCACCGCACTCGTACGATCCTGCGCCCATGTGGATGTACAGGTCGTAATCCACACCGCTGCCCAGAATATTTTTGCCCAGATAGCCCGCCTGATATGCCTCATCGATGGCGCGGCGCATCGCGCGGGCAGGCTCGGTGTACTCCCCACGAATGTAGATGTAGCCGACCTTCGCCAGTGTGGCGTAGCCAGCGATAATCATGCCTTCGATGAGCTGGTGCGGCAGGCGCATCATCAGCTCGCGGTCTTTGAAGGTGCCCGGCTCGCCTTCGTCGGCGTTGCACAGCACGTAGTGAGGCTGTCGCTCGTCCTTCGGGATGCCGTTCCACTTAATCCATGCGGGGAAGCCAGCACCGCCTCGCCCGCGCACGCCAGACGCCTTCACCTCATCGATTACCTGCTGACGGGTCATCCCCAACGCCTTGCGCAACGCGCTGTAGCCACCGTGCTGTTCATAAACAGCGAGAGTTTCGATACCAGGAACGTCCCTGTGCTGGAATAATACCCTTAACTCACCCATTGTCTACCTCCTGCGAGACACTGCTTTTCGCCAGCGCTTCGGCAATCGCCTGGCGGTCGCTCTCCGATAGATGACACTGCACGACGGTATCCGCCAGCTGCACTACTGTGTGCTGGTCAGTCTGTTTCAGCTCTTCCAGCAAGGCATCGATCTTCTCGGGGGTGAGATTGCCAACATAGCGATTGCCCACCTGCATCACGGGGGCGTTGCCGCAATCGTTCAGGCACTCTACCTCTGTCAACGTGAACTGCCCATCCGGCGTGGTCTCGCCTACACGAATGCCCAGCTTCTGTTCCAGATAGCGCAGAACTTCATAGCCTCCGCAGATGGAACAGGTCAGATTGGTGCATACCTCCAGCATCACCCGCCCGACGGGACGTTTGTTATACATGGTATAAAACGATGCTACCCCCTCGACCACCGCGTATGACGTACCCAGGCGGTATGCGACCTCCATCAACGCTTCTGGCGGTAGGTAGCCGCCATACTCCCGCTGGGCAATCCAAAGCGCGGGTAACATCGCCGCCCGCTTTGTCGGGTAATGCTGCTTGATGCGTTCCAGCTCCTCCACAGCTTGCGGGGAGAAGCGCAGTTCGGGTGGCTTTTTCTCATCGATGCGTCGCACGCGCGGATAGTCGCTCAGCTGAATCCGCTCGCTCATCGGTCGATCTCCCCCAACACGATATCGATGCTTCCGATGATTGCCACGATGTCCGCTACCATGTGTCCCTTGCTCATCAGCGGTAGCGCCTGCAAGTTCATGAAGCAAGGTGGTCGCGTTTTGACCCGCCACGGGCGGTTGCTGCCATCGCTCACCACATAGTAGCCGATTTCGCCTTTGGGTCCCTCGATGGGCACGTAAGCCTCGCCCTCTGGTGGACGAAAGCCCTCCGTCCACAGCTTGAAGTGGTGAATCAGAGACTCCATGCTGTTGTCGAGCTCTTCGCGTGGCGGTGGAACCACCTTGCGGTCGTCGCTGCTGACAGGTCCCTCCGGGATGCGCTCCAGGCACTGCTTGATGATGCGCGTGGCTTGACGCATCTCTTCCAGCCGCACCAGGAAGCGGTCATACACATCGCCCACGGTACCTGTCGGGATGTCGAACTCCACCTGGTCATAGTAGAGATACGGGTTCGCTTTGCGGATGTCATAGGCGTAACCGCTGCCGCGCAGGATAGGTCCGTTGATGCCTAATGCGATACACTCGTCCACCGTGATGATGCCGATGTTGCGCGTGCGCTCGATCCAAATCGGGTTCTCTCTGAGCAGCCCCTCATAGTCGTCCACTTTAGAAGGAAAATCTTCCACAAACGCCGCGATTTTCTCCAGCAGACCCTCTGGCATATCCGCACGCCAGCCGCCGACCTGAATCCACGACGGGAACATGCGCACGCCAGAGAGATGCTCGAACATGTCCAGAATCCGTTCGCGCTCGCGGAAGCAGTAGAAGAACGGCGTCATCGCGCCGATGTCCAGCGCGTGCGTGCCCAGCCACACCAGGTGGCTGGCGATGCGTTGCAGTTCGCTGAAAATCATGCGCATCCACACCCCGCGCGGCGGAACCTCGATGTCCAGCAGCTTCTCCACCGACAGCACGAACGCCAGCGAGTTGTTCATCGCCGAGAGGTAGTCCATCCGCTCCACCAGCGGGATGCACTTCTGATACTGTTCGTATTCGCAGGTCTTCTCAATTCCTGTATGCAGATAGCCAATGTGGGGCACCACGTTGACTATGGTCTCGCCTTCCAGTTCCACCACCAGTCGCAACACCCCGTGCGTGCTGGGGTGTTGTGGGCCCATATTGATAATCATCGTGCCTTCGGCGGCGCCGGGTAATATCTCCATCTGCTCTGGCGTAATGCTCATGCTTGCCTCCACCTGTTACTCCCTGCTGGACAGTCCTGTTTTCCCAAAGAAGGACTCTCCGGGATGCGGGGTCTGCACTTCCGCGATAGACGGTCCCAGCGTGCCGCGGTCGAAGACCACCTCTTCACCGCCCAGCGGAAAGTCCTTGCGCAGGGGATGCCCTACCCAATCATCCGGCATCAGGATGCGCCGCAGGTCAGGGTGCCCTTCGAACACAATGCCAAACATGTCGTACACTTCACGTTCCGGAAAGTTTGCGCCCGGGTAGATACCCGTCACCGACGGGATGGTTTCGTTTTCATTCACACGCACCTTCAGAAACAACCGCGTGAACGTGCGGAACGAATACAGGTTGTATACCACTTCGAAGCGCGGCTCGCGCCTGCCCAGCTGGTCAATACCCACTACGTCGGAGAGAAACCGATAGCTGAGTTCGGGGTCATCGCGCAAAAAGCGACAGACTTCCAACAGATAGGCTTTGTCTACAACCACCCACGTATCGCCGCGGAAGGAATATACCTCCTGTATCGCCTGCGGGAACCGCTCCCGAAGAAGCAACACGTCTGTCCGCTCGGTCATCTCCTGTGCGCTGGTTTGGCTCATGGTTTCCTCCTCAATTGGGCAACGCCACTTCCTCCCGCGAGGTCGCAGTGGCGTCCAGTCGCTGGGCGACTGCGCTGAGATTCACGCGCCGCGGTTGCGCCCGCTCGGACTCTTCCCACTCCAGCGCGCGCGTGCCCAGCATGTAGAAGTAGCCGACGAAAAGAATAGCGATAAAGACGCCCATCTCCATCAGGTTAAACAGCTGCACCGATTTCGGCGCGTCCTTGAAGATAACCGCCCATGGATAGAGGAAGATGGTCTCCACGTCGAAAATAATGAATAACATCGCCACCAGAAAGAACTTCACGGGGAACCGCTCGCGTGCGGAGCCGACAGGGGTCACGCCACACTCGTAGGCAGACACTTTGCGGGCGTCCGGTCGCTTCGGACCCAGCAGGAAAGAAAGCACCACCATGCCCACAGCCAACACCGCTGCCAGCACTGCTAAAACCAGCACAGGGATATACGTGTTAAGCATCATGTCGTTCCCTTCGCCACGTGAACGAATTCACAATCGCAAAAGCCGAAAATATTTTACCCCAATAAAACGATTTTTGGGTAGTATTTCGGCGTCGTTTGAGAACGAATTCGCGAAGGGTTTTGAAAAATCCTGCTTTATGCGAAGACCCCTCCCCCCTGTGCGGAGGGAGGGGGAAAACCGAGGAGGCTACTCGTCACCCAGCTCGCCGAAGTTACGCACCAGAATACCGAAGTCCAGCAGGGTAACCTCGTCATCGCCGTCCAGGTCGGCGTCAGCATCCCAGTTGGCATCGCCGGGAATGGAACCGAACGCGGCGACCAGCCGCCCGAAGTCGAGCAGGGTGACCTCGTTGTCGCCGTCCACGTCGCCGTTCACCAGCACGACGTCCACGCCGGTCAGGTCATTATCGACCACGACCCCGGTCAGCACCCGCCGCAGCCAGTGGCTGGCTTTGAAGGCGATATCGTACGTGCCTTGTGGCACTTCCGCTAGGACGTATCCGCCGTTGCTGTCCAGCGTCACGGTCTCCTGACGCACGACGGAACCGCCCTGTCGCAGCTCGACCTGCACCTGCACCCCCTGCGGGCTGGCTCCATAGTCGCCAAGCGTAACCTGCCCGCGCACCGAGAAGTCCATGACACCCGTGTAGCGCAACACCAGCAGCCCGGGCGCGTTATCGCCAACGTATACATACCTGCTGACAGCGAACACGCCTTCTGCCCAGCCCGGCGTGTTGTAATAGCCTGCTTCTACCGGCGCAGACGGGTTGCTCACGTCGTACATGCGCACGCCGGACGCCCCAGCTGCAGCATACACAAAGCGACCAGTCGCGTGCAGCTCCCAGACGTTTTCTGGCGTGTTGATAGTCTGCACAACGCGCGGACTGGCAGGATTGGACACGTCCACAATGCGTATGCCTGCATACCAGCTGGCAACATAGACTACGTTGCCAAGCACGGCAACATCGTATGCATAGCCAACGTTCAGTGTGGAGACCACCTGAGGGTTGGCAGGGTCAGAGATGTCCACGATGCGCAGTCCTGCGCTCGTAGCTGCCAAATACGCCAGCGAACCCGATACGGCTATAGCGCGGATGGAACCTCCCAGTGTGGCAATCTGACGCGGGGCGGCGGGGTTCGATACGTCGATAATCCGCAAGCCGCCATTTCCATCCGCGACCATAGCCACCGAGCCGACGACGGCCACCTCGTAGGCAAACTCCGGGGTGTCGAAGGCGCCTACCTCCCGAGGACTTGCGGGATTGGTGATGTCGATGATGCGCAAGCCTGCGCCTGCCGCCGCCAGGTACGCATAGTTGCCGGACACAGCCACATCCTGAGCGACCCCCGCGGTCTGCAAAGCCCCTCTTTGCTGAGGAGCAGCAGGATTGGATACATCGATGATGCGGAACCCACCGCCTTCATCGGCGACATACGCCAGCGAACCAGACACCACCACTCCGATCGCTTCCCCTGGGGTATTGTAGCTTCCCACGAGGTCCATGTTGAGAGCCTGTGCCTGAACCTCTCCCTGACACATCAGCAGAGTGGCACATACAGCGAACACGATACCCGCAAAGGTGCGTTGCATAACCAAAAACCCTCCTTTCCGAGTGTAATGGGAGATTAACACTCCCGTAATTATTTCGATGCAAGAATCGTGCCACAGGAAGGGATTCCAGTAATTTTTTCACCAAAATTTTCAGAAAATGCACGAAGCCGTTTGTGACCGCTCACGACGCGATGAACACCGCCGTCTCCCCTTCGCGCATCTTCAGGCGGAAGACGGTTTGCCTGCTGGAGTCGTTTTGCCATAAACGCATGGGTTTGGGGAGTTGGATTTCTCTTTCCCCATCGGACGTGGCGGTGACGGAGACAGCATCCGTGCAGGCGTAAACGATGTCGGGCTGACTGGTCCACAAACGTACCCCCGCCTCCTGCGCTAAAGAACGAAGAATCTCCGCAGGCACGGGCGCAGTGCCCACATACACGGAGGTAAACCCGTCTACCTGCTTGCGAGCAAAAGTCACACCGCTACCATCTTGCCAGCGCCCTAACTGCTCAGCGGAGGCATCTTCCACCACAAAGCGGGGCTGATGTACCCCCGGCAAACCAAACGTTCTCCCATCCGCTTCGATCAGCATGCCTCCCGCTCCAGGCAACAGGCGCAGGGAAAACCCTGTCAAACGGCTCATACGCTCCACCGAACTACCCTCTGGGCAAACATATCCGGGCGCGTAGAACCAGACCACCGTCGCACCGCTTTGCGCAAAAAGACGGCGCAACTTCTCCACCTGCTCATCGTTCAAGGTGAAACAGTTGCACAGCAGAAACAGCCGGTACCGCCTCGCGTCGCCTGGATTCAGGTCATTGATGTCCAGAAAGTCCACCGGCGCACCAAGCCGATGGATAGCGCGGGATTGCCTGTTGAGGAAATAGTCTCCGAACAGGTCGAACTCGCCTTCCCCCGTGGCAGTTTTCCAGTGCGCGGTGAAAAAGAAGCTCTCGGGCTGAAACACCGCCACCACCTGCGCGGAGGACTGCAGGTTCCAGCGGACACGTTCCCTGCCCAGCTGCACGAAAGCGCGAATCTCTTCCAGAAACTCCCTTTCCGCAAACCAACCCGGACCGATATCGAAAAGCCACCCAGCGTTGCCCTGCGCCGTCATATGCGCCAGGTCGCGCCGCAGGATGAGCCGACTGCCCCGCAGCGTCTCGCTGCCAACACCGCCGTTGCCCATCTGCTCGGGCTGTGTTTCCAGGCAGGTGCTGGGGTCTATCTCCGCGAAGTAGAGCTTGCCATGCCGCTGGATGCTCTCTAGTAGCACACGATACCCCCCATCACCCGACAAGCCTCGCGAGCGTCCCAACCAGTTGCCCGCGCCATCGCGCGCGTCTCCCTGATAGGCATAGGGGCACGCGACAAAATCGAGGTATGGGCTTGTCAATACCTTTTGCGGTGCGAGGTGACCACCCTCCTGTATCCACAGGTTCTCCAGCAGATAGGCATAGAACGCAGCGCACAGCACCCTGCCGCGTGTTTCTTGCTTCACCACCTGCGCGAAGGTCAGGATGGTATCGGCGCAAACGTCATGGAAGCGCTGGTAGTAGCGGATGACCTCCGCCTCTGTCGTCGGGTCACGGAACAGCCCCAATGAAGCGTGCATCCGGGCTCTGGCGTCGGGAACAACGCCGCACGCGCGTTGCATCGGCAGGCTGGTATCAGGCAGGTAGCGCGCCCCAAAGTAGTGCCATTCCCCATAGATACCGTTGGCTATCTGATAGCCGATGACGCGACTGCGCAGGGGATTGCGCTCTACAAAGCGCAGAAAGTGACGCAGCACCGCCTCGGTATCGCGTCGACACACCTCCGAGGCAAAAGACGGATGCCGCACCCCTCCAAACTCGCCCTGCCGCTCATCGAGTTCACAAGCGTAGCCAATCAGCTCCTGAGGATGCTTCGCTTTCCACCACTCCGGTGCAAACACACCCAGCCGTATCAGAAAGTACGCCTTTGGGTTGATACCCAGCAGGCGCGACAGCAGGTTCACGAACCCGCTCCAATCGTGCTTGCCGTCCTCCCGCCAACCATCGGCGAGGTTGTAATGGGGATGGAAGAGGTCGATGCCGGCGTGGGTGAAGTCGGGCGCGAACTCGATCAGGTCATTGCTCCATGCGAGTAACGGAAAGACCTCTCTGCCGTTGATAAACAATCGGGGCGCGCCGCGTTCCACACGCACTTCCGCGCGTGCCGGAGGCTCTCGTTTCAGCGGTTCCAGCGCGCCCTGCAGGCGTGGATGCGGGTAGTACCGCGCGATATTGCCGGTGCCGTACCATGGCCCGGCGAACACATCACCCTGCACCACCGCCTGCGCCCAGCGCGAATGATTGTAATCGACCTCCTGCCAGCGGGGGGATTCCTGGGTACTGCACCGCCAGCTGCTATCGCTGAACACCCGCTGCACACGCCCGTCAACGTCTTCGATTCGCAGCTCCAGCAACAATCCGGCGGGCGCAACCGCGTTGAACACCGACGCCGCCAGCACATTGCGTCCCTGTCTCAGCAGACGAGTGACATCCACATCACGAAGCATGGGCTGTCCGCCTTTCGCCACCTCGCGCCCGTTGAGCCACAGGGTGAAGGCATCATCGCCCGTGACAATCACCCTTGCCCGTCGAATGCGCTTGGGCACCTCAAAGGTCTTGCGGAAAAAGCGTGTGGCGTTGTCGGCGATAGGGGTTTCGGGATACCAAATCCATTGGGGAAAGTTTCCCTGTGTACCTGCCGTTTGGCGGGTGCGTGACCACCAGGAACGTCGCTTGCCCTGCCCCACATACGGCGAATACTGCACCCCAAACAAAAAGCGCAGACGCGCGTCACGCCGATCGCCCAGATAGGCGGGTTGTGAAGAGTCGCTCTCCAGCCGATGGGCGTAAAGCCCCACGCGCGTGCCGCCCGTACGCTGGGAGACCTCCCAGTAGTAGGTGCCGGGCGGAACCGGCTCCGGCAAAATCAGGGCGACCCTGCTGTTATCGCGGATGTCGGTAAATGCCTGCGACGCCAGACGGCGCCTGCGCCGGGGCGAATCCCACAAGGTGAGCGTGAATCCTCCCTCGTTATCGCTCCAGCTGGGCACGGAAACCCAGAGCAGGTTAAACTTCTCCTCGGCGGTAAACAACTGCCCGAGATGAGGATGGTCGTTCAAAGCGATTGCAACTGGTTGCGCCATGAATACCTCCAGTTTGGTGATGCGTCGGAAATAAACACGCCCCTCTGCCGTAAGCCGGGAGTAGACTTGCAGGATGGGTCATTCTTCCTCGCGTGCGGTGTCTAACGAACCGACACCCCAAACGGTTCCTTCCTTCTGCATGACCGCCGTCACGGGTTCGTACTGCTCCATGCCAATTGGACTGCGTGGGTGCACCGTGACGCGCACCCTGTCTCCCTGCATTTCGAACTCCCTTACCAGAAGCACCACCCGCTCGACAGGGATTGCCTTCCGCAGCGCACGCAGCATCGCCTCCCGTTCGGGGTGGACTTCAGGGAATATATCCCGCGGCGCGGCAGCCGCCTTTGCCTGAAAGATACGGTACAGGTAAGCCAGCACATCGAGACAGGTGTGTTCGTCTGGACAGGTCACGTATGCAGGGTTTACAATACCGCGAACGTACCACCGACTCCCCTCCTTCTGCAAAAGCGCAGCGATGTCGGCAACGTAGTTTTCCCCTATGACCTCTACCCATGCCCATCCGTCCTTCCAGGCGATGCGCCTCATCTCAGACGCAAGATCGATATACCGCCTCCCTGTTTGGCTAAAAAAAGATCGATGCGGTAATGGTACGGCTGGGCCGTTTGCCTGTCAGGTACCACCACCGGCAAAGCAAGCGCTGCGCCTACACCCGCTTGAAGGAACGTACGCCGTGAGACCTTGCTCATGTTTCTCCTCCTGTGACTGCCAGATGATAGGCATTCCAGTGCGCCTGCCACACATCCTGTGGCGGTTCCTCGCCGTTCCAGACCCATAACCTGTAGCGCAACGTCAGCGGCTTGCCCGGCTTCAACTCGTAGCGCACCCCCGCTGCAGGAAACGTGGGCTGTATCCAGTTCAGGTCAGGATACTCCACCCAGTCAGGCGGATGGTGGGGGTTCTCCGCATGTGGGAAGATAAGCAGTCCGCCTGTCTCCTTCGCCCCCGGAAAGACGCCAAACGCACCTGCCCACGCCTGCTTGCCTGTAGAGGGGATGGATGTAGTTACTGCGCGGGCGCGAGTAGATACGGTTTTCGGGAGACACCTGCGCGTGGCGCTCAGGGCGGTCCACCGTCCAGTAGTTGTATTGCAAAACGGGTTTCCCATCCTCTTCGATGAGCAGTTGTCGCGTCGCGCGGTCGCGCCGGGCGATGACCATGGCGGGAGCAGGTCGTGTGGATATCTGAAGTGCCCACCTTTCTCGCAGCACGGAGAGAGGCACTGACGCCCACACGGCCCCGTCCAGCTGCTGCGCCCAGGTTTGCCAACCGGAACTGGCATGAACGAGCTGTAGCCGAGCCTCTTCAGCCGCCCGTCGCTGCCCTGCGGAGAGAGACAGGTTAAGACGCACCGGTACCTCTACCTGTTCAGCGGACGGGCGGTGCTGTCCGGACATGGCGGGCTACAACCCCCAGCGTTTTCGCGCTTCCTGAATGGACTCAAGGGCTTCCTTGCCATGCACTTCATGCCCTTTCGGGTTCTCGCCAATCCACCGTTCATCTGCAGGCTCGTCCGCGCGCTGGTAACGGGTGTCGCAACTCAGGCGATACGTGTTGGTGACGTTATTCAGCGAACCGTGCATGGTAAACATGCCGAAAATGATGGCGTCGCCCGCCTCAAACTCGGTGGTTAGCCATCGTCCACCAAACTTGTCCACCATCTCGACAGGGTCATTGGAGAACCAGCCTTGCAGCCTGTCGCGGTCGACGTCCACCCGTCCGTAAGTCTCTTTCAGCTTTTCGAGTCGGTGCGACCCCTCCAGAATGGCAAGCGGTCCCTTTTCGAGTGGCACATCGCCCAGAGGAGTCCAGACGGTGTACAGATTGGTAGTTCCTCTGCCCATGTAGACGATATCGTAGTGGGCACCGGTAAACTCGCCCTTACCCACCGCACGGAGCCACTTGTAGTTAAAGGTGATTGCCGGCGCGCCCAGAAAGTCGGTGAAGAACTGCATGACTTCTGGAGATTCGACGACTGCCAGGAACTCCGGCGTATGTGTTACCGCCTTTGCCCCGCCGAGGAACGCCCCGCGTGCCCCCTCGGCGATGACCCCCTCGTCCAGTGGGTAGCGCGTGTCGATCTGTCCGTTCGCAGCGAGGTTTTCCAGAAGCACACGTCGCGCCGCTTTCACCCGCTCTGGATCATGGAAGCGGCGGATGAGCAGGTAACCATCCTCTGCCATGCGCTCGCGCAAAGCTTGAACATTCCCCATGAGTGCGTTGCAATCGCGTAGTTCGCCCAGATATTGGCTACCCAGCTCCAGTTCGCGAACACCCATTTGCACTTTCATGCGGCTACACCCTCCCGAATGTTTTTCGAGGATAATAATTCTGTCTCGCTAACGGAGCATCCTGCATCGCCAACGGATTCTCCACAGGCGTTTCCACCACAGGCGCCGTTGGGAAGCTTGATTCCCCCACCGTTTTGTGGTAAACTGGCTTTGCGACAAAACGCGATGACACACCGCTCCGGACTCGTGCGCCGGTGTCCCGCCCGGGATCGCGCACGGGGCGGATGGAGCGGGAGGCACAACCTGAAGGCAAAGGAGGAAAAACGGCTTTGGCTACGGTCACCATGAAAGAGCTCCTGGAAGCAGGAGTTCATTTCGGTCATCACACCCGCCGCTGGAACCCCAAGATGAAGCGCTATATCTATGGCGCGCGGAACGGCATCTACATCATTGACCTGCACCAGACGCTTCAGCTGTTCGAACAGGCGCAGGCGTTCGTGCAGGAGGTGGTACAAAACGGCGGGCACATCCTGTTCGTAGGCACCAAGAAGCAGGCGCAGGAAGCGGTGCGCGAAGCCGCCGAACGCAGCCGACAGTTTTACGTCAACAAGCGCTGGCTGGGCGGGATGTTGACCAACTGGAGAACCATTCAGGAACGCATCAAACGCCTTAACGACCTCGAAAAGATGGAGGCGGACGGCACGCTGGAGCGCCTGCCCAAAAAGGAAGCCGCCAAGCTGCGCGAAGAGAAAGAAAAGCTGAACTCGGTACTGGCTGGCATTAAGGATATGCCGGGGCTACCGCACGCCGTGTTCATCGTCGATCTTAAGAAAGAGCACATCGCCGTGCAAGAGGCGCACCGGCTGGAAATCCCCATCATCGCCATCGTCGACACCAACTGCGACCCCGACGAGGTGGATTACGTGATTCCGGGCAACGATGACGCCATCCGAGCCATTAAGCTGCTTTGCAGCCGCATCGCCGACGCTATCGTCGAGGTGAAGGCAGTCGAGTGGCAGGGCGCGGAAGTGGTGGAAGCTGCCGAAGAGGCTGAGGAAGCGGAAGGCGAAGAGAAACCCGAAGAAGGCGAAGCCATCTACGAAGAAGCAATAGAAACGGAAGCCGAGGAGGTTGAGGAAGAAGAAAAAGATATCCTGGTTCGACCCGGCGAGGACGACGAATACGCCAGGATGTACGAGGAATACAGCGAGTTCGAAGAAGAGGAAACGGTCGAACGTCAGCGCACACGACGAACACAGGAGGACTAGGCATCAGTGGAAATCACAGCACAAATGGTCAAGGAACTGCGCGAACAGACTGGCGCAGGTATGATGGAATGCAAACAGGCTCTGATTGAAGCTCAGGGCGACATGGAGCGCGCCCGGCTGATTTTGCGCGAGAAGGGCGCCGCCGCAGCAGTAAAGCGCGAATCGCGGCAGGCATCTGAAGGCGTGGTGGTCGCTGCGGTAAGCCCCGACCGCCGACGTGGCGCGCTTCTGGAGCTGAACGCCGAAACCGACTTCGTCGCCCGCAACGACGAATTCCAGTCGTTGGCGAAGGAACTGGTGCAACAGCTGGTGGATACGGGCTTCGAGGGTTCGCTGGAGGAGTTCCTCCAACAACCCAGCCAGGTCGCGCCAGACCGCACCGTGCGCCAGCGCGTGGAGGACCTGGTGGCGCGTATTCGTGAAAAGATTGTCATCGGACGCATAGCCACCTTCAGCACCGATAGCACCGGCTGCGTGGATACCTACATCCATCTCGGCGGTAAAATCGGTGTGATGGTGGAGTTGAAAGCGGCTACCGAAGCGGGCGCTCAGCACCCCGAAACGCTGCACCTCGCACGCGAGATCGGGATGCAAATCGCTTTCGGCAACCCGGGATATCTGACACGCGAAGAGGTACCCCAGCAGCTGATAGACGAAGAACGTGAAGTGCAAAAACAGCGTGCCCTGAACGAAGGTAAGCCGGCTCAGGCGATAGACAAAATCGTGGAAGGACGTCTGAGCAAGTTCTTCGAGCAAATCTGCCTGCTGGACCAGGGCTACATCCGCGACGAGAAGAAATCGGTCAAGCAGGTCATCGACGAGTTCTCGAAGGCGGTAGGTGAGTCGTTAACGGTGAAGCGATGGGTGCGCTTCCGTGTCGGTGAGAGTAGCGGGTCGTAACCATGAGGGCGGAAACATCCACACCTCAACCCCGCTGGCAACGGGTGCTTCTCAAGCTCTCCGGCGAGGCATTTGCCGGAGAGCGGGGAAGCGGACTGGACTACACGGTGATCGGCTCTCTGGCACAGCAGATTGTGGATGCACACCAGCTGGGTGTGGAAATCGCGGTCGTTATCGGCGGCGGTAATATCATTCGAGGGCAACACGCGGCGCAGGCGGGCATCGATCGCGCTACCGCCGACTATATGGGCATGCTCGCTACCGTCATTAACGCGCTCGCCCTGCAGGATGCCATCGAGCAGCTGGGCGTGCCGACCCGCGTGCAGACCGCCATCCAGATGTTTCAGGTTGCCGAGCCTTTCATCCGCCGCCGCGCCATCCGCCACCTCGAAAAGGGGCGCGTGGTCATCCTTGCCGCCGGAACCGGCAACCCCTACTTCACCACGGATACTGCCGCGGCACTGCGCGCGCTGGAAATCCATGCACAGGCTTTCCTGAAGGCAACGAATGTAGACGGGGTTTACGATTCCGACCCCAAACGCGACCCAAACGCGAAGCGATTCTCGTATATTACATATAGTGAAGCCATCACACGTCAGCTGCGCGTGATGGACCTGACTGCGCTGACTCTGTGCATGGAAAACCGTCTGCCGATTGTAGTTTTTAACATCGCCCGTCCGGGCAACGTCGTACGAGCCATTCTGGGCGAAGACATTGGCACTCTGGTAGGAGGAGAGGAAAAATGATTGAGGATTTGCTTAAGGAAGCCGAACACAAAATGGAGAAAACGGTGGAAAAAGCGGCGCACGAGTTCGCCACCATTCGGACAGGTCGTGCCAACCCGGCGATACTGGAACACGTGATGGTGGACTACTACGGTACTCCCACTCCCATCAACCATATTGCCAGCATCACCGTACCCGAGCCGCGTCTGTTGCTGATCCAGCCGTACGACAAAAACAGCCTGCCGTGGATCGAGAAAGCGATCCTGAAATCCGACCTGAACCTGGTACCCAACAACGACGGACAGTTCATCCGCATCCGCATCCCTGAGCTGACCGAAGAAAGACGCAAGGAGCTCATCAAACTGTTGCACAAGAAAGCGGAAGAGGAGCGCGTGGCAATACGCAATGTACGCCGTGAAGTCAACGAGCATCTCAAGGCGTTAGAAAAGAAGGGCGAAGTGTCGGAAGACGATGTGAAACGCGCCGAGCAACAGGTTCAGAAGTTGACCGATAAGTATATTGCCGAAATCGACCGCCTGCAGAAGGCGAAAGAGGAAGAGCTGATGGAGGTATAAGCGGAGCAAGGCTCCGGTGAGAAGGATGGAAACCCTCTCCTCACAGGCTGATACGGACGAACAGTCCGTGGCTGTCGTCAAAGCGCGAGAGGCAGGAGTGGATTTTTCGCGACTGCCCGAGCATATCGCTATCATCATGGACGGCAACGGTCGCTGGGCGGTACAGCGCGGTCTGCCCCGTCTGGTCGGGCACCGTCAGGGCTATCGAACGGTGCGTCGCGTGGTCAAGGACTGCGCCGACCTCGGCGTGAGGATGTTGACCCTGTACACCTTTAGCACCGAGAACTGGCGTCGCCCGCCGGACGAGACCAGCGGTTTGATGGCTTTGATTGAAGAAGCGGCGCGTCAGGAACTGCGCCAGATGTACATCAACGGTATTCAGGTGCGCGTCATTGGGCGTCTGCATGAGCTGCCCGCCAGCCTTCAGGAAGAACTGCGCCGCGGCATGGAGATTACCGCACAGAACGACCGCCTTATCCTGAACCTCGCCATTAACTACGGCGGACGAGCGGAGATTGTAGACGCCGTGCGTGCCATCGCCGAGCGCGTCCGACGGGGTGAGTTACAGCCCGAAGAGATCGATGAATCCACCATTCGGGCGCACCTGTACGCACCGGATATGCCGGACCCCAGCCTGATTATCCGTACCGCGGGTGAAATGCGCGTCAGTAACTTTCTTGTGTGGCAAACCGCCTACTCGGAACTGTGGGTAACCCCCACCCTCTGGCCCGACTTCCGCACAGAACATCTCATCGAAGCCATCGTGAGCTACCAGCACCGCGTACGGAAGTTCGGCGGCATTCTGGATGAGGGATGAAGCGGATAGCCGTTCTCGGAAGCACTGGTTCTATTGGCACACAATGTCTGGATGTGGTAGCGCGCCTGACCGACCGCATTCGGGTGATAGCCCTTGCCGCCCACCGCGACCACGAACGCCTGTGGCAACAGGCTCATCAGTTTGGCGTGCGGCACGTCGCCCTCGCTGACGAGCAGGCAGCTTCTGCCCTGCGCGCGCGCCAACCCGACTGGTACGTCTACGCCGGCGACGAAGGCTTGCAAGCAATCGCCACACTGCCCGAGGTGGACACTGTGGTCGTGGGAGTGGCTGGAGTCTGCGGGCTGGCGGCGACGGTTGCTGCGTTGCGTGCAGGTAAAAGCATCGCGCTGGCAAGCAAAGAGGTACTGGTTGCGGCGGGAGAGAGCGTGATGTCGCTGGCGAAACAGCATGGTGTGCCTGTAGTGCCTATCGACAGTGAGCACTCCGCCGTGTTCCAGTGCCTTCAGGGCGAGCGACCTGACTCGGTGCACCGAATCCTGCTGACCGCTTCTGGCGGCGCACTGCGCGATCTCCCCCTTGAAGAACTGCCCTTCGTCACCCCAGAGCGTGCCCTGCAGCATCCCACGTGGCAGATGGGAGCCAAAATCACGATCGACAGCGCCACGCTGATGAATAAAGGACTGGAGATTATCGAAGCGCACTGGCTTTTTGGGGTGCCCGCCGACAGGATACAGGTCGTGCTGCATCCGCAAAGCATCGTGCACGCGCTGGTGGAACTGCAGGATGGCTCGGTGCTGGCGCAGCTGGGTTTACCGGATATGCGCTTGCCTATTCAGTATGCCCTGCTCTACCCCGAAAGGGTGGATACTCACCTGCCCCGCTTGAACCTGACCGAGGTCGGTATGCTCACGTTCTGCGAACCCGACCTGCGCCGATACCCCGCGCTGCGGGTGGCGCGCGACGCACTGGCAGCAGGAGGCACCATGCCCGCCGCCATGAACGCCGCCAACGAGGTGGCTGTCGCTCGATTCCTGCGGGGAGAAATCGCTTTTACCGACATTATACAGTGTGTGCGCGACGTGATGGAAAAGCATCAGCCTCAACCCGCGACGCTGGAAGCCGTGCGAGAGGTGGACCTGTGGGCGCGGGAACAAGCACGCCTCTGGAAAAGTCCATAATCTGGTGCTTTTTGTAGCGAATCGGAAACGCGCAACAGGTATAATGAACGTAAGAATAGGTAGCAACCGGTTCGCCGCAAATCGTTGCCTGTTGAGGAGGTTTCGCCGTTGGAATACCAGGTGTTACAGACCCTGTTCTATTTTCTACTCACAATCGGTATACTCGTTGTCGCACATGAGTTCGGTCATTTTATTGTTGCGAAATGGTGCGGGATGCGCGTGGAAGAGTTCGCTGTCGGGTTTGGTCCCAAGTGGATTGTACTGGCACGCAGAGGTGACACCGAGTACACCATCCGCCCGATCCCACTGGGAGGCTTCGTGCGTATCGCCGGCATGGACTCACACGAAGAGACCCCGCCTCCGGGCACCTTCTTCTCCAAACCGATATGGCAGCGCAACGCAGTGGTGCTTGCCGGTCCTGTAATGAGCTTGCTGCTGGGTTATGCTATCTTCTCCATCATGGGCATGACGGTGGGGCTGGACATCGGTAAGCCCATGAACCGTGTCGCACAGGTTCTGCCCGGCACCGAAGCGGAACGCATGGGGTTGAAAATGGGCGACGTGATCGTGGAGATTAACAAGGAACCCATCCGCGACGGCGAACACATGATGAAAGTGATTCACAGCAGCCCCGGCAAGCGGTTGTTTGTGCGCGTCAAGCGTGATAACCAGTACGTCCTGCTCAGCGGTACCCCGAAGGAGTACGAGGTCGAAGAGGTCAAGGACGGCAAAAAGGTCATTCGCAAAGAGGGGCGGTTGGGATTTATACCCGGCTTCGAGGTCAAACGGCTGTCGCCCTGGGAGTCGCTGGTGGCAGGGACACGCATCACCAAAAACCTCATCATGGCGATTCCCGAACACCTTTTCACCAAGAACGTCAAGGACAACGTGGGTGGCCCGGTGGCAATCGTGCAGATGACGCACGTTGCCGCGAAAGAGGGGCTGCACCGTGTGCTCAGCTTCATGGCGGCTCTGAGTATCAGTCTGGGCATACTGAACCTCTTTCCCATCCCGATTCTGGATGGAGGACACCTGGTGCTTTACTTCATTGAATGGCTGCGCAGAGGGCGTCGTCTCACTGCCAAACAGCAGATGGCGGTGCAGATGGTCGGGCTGGCTATCCTGCTCTCCATTCTGGTACTGGTCACCGCCAACGACATCAACCGCCTGATTGCAGGGAAGTTCCCACAGTAGAACAAAACAACAGGGTATGAGGGGCACTATACGGAAGGCGCGCACGGCGGACGTTCCGGCGATGCAACGCCTTGTCAACTATTATGCAGACCGTGGGGAGATGCTACACCGCTCGCTGGCGCAGTTCTATGAAAACCTGCGCGACTTCTTCGTGGTGGAAGAAGGTGACGAGGTGGTGGGCTGTGTGGCGCTTCATGTGCTATGGCGCGACCTGGCGGAGATTAAATCACTGGCGGTTGCCGAACAGGCTCAGGGAAAAGGCTACGGCAAGCAGCTGGTGCTGGAATGCCTGCGAGAGGCTCCTCTCATCGGCGTCGAGCGGGTGTTCGCACTCACCTACAAACCGAAGTTTTTCGAGAAACTGGGGTTCCGCGTGTGCGACCGCGCCGAGCTACCCCGCAAAGTGTGGACGGAATGCGTACACTGCCCCAAGTTCTACGACTGTCAGGAGGTGGCAGTGATTATCGAGGTGTATCCTCCGAAATAGGGTGACGTTGCAGCTGTCGCTGCTTCGATGACGCCTGCTTTTGCCCGAAAAGCCTTTTAACATGGCTCGGCTTCCGCCGAGCCGTTTCCCGTCAATGCACGGGAACCTCCACCGCTTCGGGAGTGACGCTTCTTTTAGCGATGAACGCCAGCAGTATCGGAGCGACGAAGGTTGTCAGAAATATCACCGCCAGCAGTGCCGCATAATGGGCATCGCTCAGCACACCGTTCTGCTTGCCCACCGTCGCGAAAATGAGACCCACCTCTCCGCGTGGAACCATCCCCGCACCGATGAGGGCTTTTCGTATGCCCTTGCCCCACGCTCCCCAGCCTGCCAGGAACTTACCCAAAAACGCCACCACCGTGCCCAGCAGCGCAAGCACCAGTGTGGAGCGATTCGCTGGATCAAAGGGATTAAACAGTCGCACATTCACCGCCACGCCTACACTGACGAAGAAGATGGGCGTAAAGAAATCGGCAATGGGCTTGAGCTCATGCTCGATCTGCTTCGTGCGCCCAATGGAGGAGAGCACCAGTCCCGCCGCAAACGAACCCACTATCGCCGCGGAACCTACTTTCTTCGCCGCCAGCGCGAAAGCGAATGCCATCACCAGTGCCGCCGTCACCAGCGCACCGCGCACCGTCATCCGGTCTACCACCCGGAGGATAGAAGGAGCAAGCATCCTGCCCACGATTAACGCTACCGCCACAAATACCAGCGCCACGACCGTGGTCTGCACAACGAATAGCGGGCTCACGCTCCCCTTCATCGCTATCGCCGAGACCACAGCCAGAATCACCAATCCCAAAACGTCATCCAGAACCGCCGCCCCCAGCACGATACGTCCCTCTGTGCTGTTCAGCACGCCCAGGTCGGACAGCACACGCGCGGTGATACCAATGCTGGTCGCGCAGAACGCCGCTCCGAACAGAATGGCGGTCTTGCCAGTGATGCCCAGAGCGACGCAGGTCAGGTATCCCCCGGCGAACGGTAAGGCAATACCGATAAGAGCCACCACGAGCGACTTCGCCCCCACCCGAAGCAGCGCACCCAGGTCGGTTTCCAAACCGATTTCGAACAACAAAAGCATGACACCCACTTCTGCCAGCAGATGCAGGATCTCGTTATCGGGAACCCAACCGAGTACGCTCGCGCCGAGCAGTACCCCTGCAATCAACTCGCCCAGTACAGGGGGTTGTTTCACACGCTCCGCCAGCTGCGCCATGATGCGGGCGAAGAGTAGAATGAGAATCAGCATCAGCAAGAAACTATCCAGCGCCATACTGTCCTCCTTTCGCCTTTGTCTGCTAATTATACTTGTGAAGGGCGTTTACCTGTCCCCCTCGCCGGCACCGCACCATCGCGCTTGCAAGCAGGGAGCATGTCCACCAAGGAGAAAGAATCATTTGGAGCGTTAGCAGCCCCGCAGGCTAGCAGTCTGCAGTGTGCGCATCACGTGTGGAAAGAGGTATGAGCTGATGGGGAAAAGGATAACCTGGCTGTGCGCCATCTTGCTTTTCTGCTCCGCAGCCTGGGGCGAGTCGTTCGTCTTTTTGCATATCACCGACACCCATATCGGTATCACGGCGCATCATCAGGAAACTCGCGCCTACATTCAGACTTTCAACGCACTCGACCCACAACCCGCCTTTATTGTGAACACCGGTGACTGTACCGAGCTCGGCTCTACCGAGGAGTACCGGCGCTATCGCGAAATCATGAGCGAGCTGCGTATCCCGCTCATCAATGTGCCGGGCAACCACGATGTGCGCTGGAGCGCAATCGGCAAGGAAGGTTTCGCCAGGTGGCTGGGTCCCCTGCGGATGCACTGGGAGCGGGAGGGATGCCACTTTTTTGCTCTGGATAGCACGGCATTACTGGAACATCACGGGCACTTCGAAGAGGCAGACCTGCAGTGGCTGCAGAAGCGGCTTCGTCGGCTTCCCAAAGGCGCTCCGGTTTTCCTCTTCTTCCATCACTGGGTCGCCTCCGGTGCGAAAATGGTCGATAACGAACACCGCCTGCTGGACATCATCGCCCCATACAACGTCAAGGCGGTATTCGTAGGTCATGGACACAGGGACACCACGTGGTGGCGCAACGGTGTGCTGTTCCTGATGGCACGCGGACTGTATCAGGGCAGCTATCACCGCGCGGAGATAGGCAACACCACGATACGCATCTGGCGCGTGACGAAGGAAAACGCACAACCCATTCTGCTGGCAGAGTTACCTCGCGCGCCTCAGCCGGTACCACAGCTGCACGTGCAAGACGTGCGCCCGCAGGGCAATGCCCTGGTGGCGCGGCTGCAGTGGCGTGCGCCAGAAGACGTGCGTCCCGAGCAGTGGCAGAGCCGCATCGGCAACGGAGAATGGCGCAGCGTGACCGCGGAAGGCATCGGTACCTCCTTCACCGTGCGCCTGCCCATCGAAGATGCTGTGCCAGGCACGCATCGGGTGGATTTCCGGGCGGTCTGTGAACAGAAGCCTTACGAAACGTCCACTATCGTGCAACTGCCCGGTGCGGTGCGCCCTTTGTGGGTTTTCCGAACAGGAGGCTCCGTCAAGGCGCAACCTGTTGTGTACAACGGCACCGTCTACATCAGCAGTTTCGACGGCACATTGTATGCTGTGGACATCGCATCCGGCAGGGTGCGCTGGAAAACGCCTGTGGGTGGCACGCTGGTTGCCGCTCCGGCAGTAACTGAGGATGTGATAGTTATCGGAAGCACATCGGGAGTGGTCGCGTGCCTGCGCCGGTCCGACGGTCGCCCCATCTGGAAGACGAAGCTGCCTCCTCCCGTGTTTGCTTCGGCGGGGATTCATGAGGACGTGGTATGCACCGCTGCAGGCGACGGTAAGATTTACGGATTGTCCCTGCGCGATGGCAAACCGCTGTGGGATTTCCAGACGGATATGTTCGTGCAATCGCGCATCGTGCCAGTGCGCGGGATGTTTATCGCAGGATGCTGGGACAATCACGTCTATGCGCTGGATGCCCGCACTGGTGCGTTGAGGTGGAAACAGAAGTTCGGGAGGTCGTTCTACTACTCCCCCGCCATTGGCTCACCGGCTACGGACGGAGTGCGTGTCGTGGTTCCTTCCAACGATGGAGTACTGCACGCGATGCGCGTCAGCAACGGGGAGGTCTTGTGGGAACTGCCTTCTGCGTCGGGCAACAGTTTCGGTTATCCGTCCCCTCTGCTCAAAAACGGGATGGTCTACTGTGGTGCGCTGGGCAATCGGGGGCTGGTCTACGCCATAGATATACGTACTGGACAGCCGCGATGGGTTGCAGAAACGGGGCGAGTGATGTATGATTCTGGGTGTGCTCTGGCGCAGGGCGTTATCTTCACGGCGTCGGTAGATGGTGTGGTATACTGGATAGAGGAGAGCAGCGGGCGGATATTACAGACCTATCAGCTGGCGGAGGGACACGTTTTTTGCGTACCCGATACGGACGGTGAACGGTTCGTCATCGGGTCTCTGAACGGAAAGGTTTACGCTTTTCCGGCGCGTGTCCGGGGCAACCAGATGTTGGAAAAGTGAGGGAAAAGGCATGGAAAGTTACCGCATTTTAATCGCCGAGGACGAACCGCTGACCCGTATGATGCTGCGGGCGAGGCTGGAAAAAATCGGTCATCAGGTAGTTGCGGAGGCAGAGAACGGCGTGCAGGCAGTACAGGCAGCGCGAGTGCACGAACCCGATTTAATCATCATGGACATTCGCATGCCGGAGATGGACGGCATCGAGGCAGCTCGCGCGATTGTTCAGGAACGCCCCTGTGCCATTGTCTTTCTGACCGCCTACAGCGAACAGGAGCTGGTGGAGGCGGCAAGCGAAGCGGGGGCGTTCGGCTATCTTGTCAAGCCATTCCGCAAAGAGGACCTGGGGCCCGCGATTGAGATTGCCATGCTCCGCTTCCGCGAGCTTCAGGCGCGCAACCGCGAGGTAGAGGAACTGAAAGAAGCCCTTGAGACCCGCAAGCTGATCGAGCGCGCCAAGGGAATCCTGATGCAGCGTCTGGGGTTGACCGAAGAGGAGGCGTTCAAGCGCATCCACTTCCAGGCGCGCAATCAGAACAAGAAGATGCGCGAGATTGCCGAGAGCATCATCACCGCAGCGGATTTAATCTGAACGCTTACCGGTGGCGGAGCATCTGCTTCAGCTCCGCCACGTTCCCCGCATTTGCCAGAGCCTCTTCGTAGGTAATCAGCTGCGCCGAGTACAGTCGTTCGAGAGCCTGGTTCAGTGTGTTCATGCCGTAATGCTCACCTTCGCGCATGGCGGCATACAGGTCGTCGGTTTTACCGTCTTCGATCAACTTGCGCACGGTAGGCGAGCCCACCAGTATCTCCACCGCGGGCAACCTGCCTTCCCCATCGGCACGCATCACCAGCCGCTGTGCCACCGCGCAGATTAACGTATTCGCCAGCTGCACACGTAAAGGCACACGCTCCTCCGGCGGGAAGCTGTTGAGAATGCGTGTGATAGTGGCAGGAGCGGACATGGTATGCAGGGTGGCAATCACGAGATGCCCCAGCTCGGCAGCGGTCAGCGCAACCCGCATGGTTTCCACATCACGCATCTCCCCAATGGCAATCACATCCGGATTCTGTCGCAGCACACTTCGCAGGGCAGTGGCAAAAGAAGCGGTGTCCGTTCCCACCTCGCGCTGCAGAATCACACTTTGCTTGTCCTCAAAGACGTACTCTATCGGCTCCTCGATGGTGACGACGTTGGCAGTGCGGGTGCGATTAATCTCCTCGATCATCGCCGCCATGGTGGTGGATTTGCCGCTGCCGGTGGGCCCGGTGATGAGAATCAAGCCCTGCTGTTGAGAAACGAAATCCTTAAAGACCAGCGGCAGGTTGGCTTCCTCAATAGTGGGCGGTTGCAGAGGTATTATCCGTAGAGCCGCACTGATACTGCCCCTCTGCAGAAAAAGATTGCACCTTACACGTGCCAGCCCCCCGACGGTGAAGACGGTGTCAATCTCGGCGTGCTGTTCCAGCTGCTGCATCTTCTCGTCCACATCCAGCGGCTCCACGCTCGCGCGGGGATGAGCGGACGCCAGAAGAGCATCACGAGCGGCGCTGTAAAGAATGCTATACGCTAGCTCGTGGCAGTCCAGAGGAGTAAGCGGAGGTAAATCACTGACCACCACTTTGCCGTCAATCCTTAAAACCGGAGGACTGCCAGCCTTGAGGATGACATCCGAAGCGCGTCGCGGAATAGCATACTCCAGTAAATCGTGAATGTTTCGCATGATTCTTTTGTAACTCGCTACCGTCGATGTGGGAGGGAAGTCCCCCCACGCTTATTATATCACACAGTGCTTCTGCTCGTTGCTGTGCAACCTGCGGGGAAAAGCGATTGACAAACGGCGAGGAACACTGGTAGGATGTAAAGGGTTGACGAAAAATGGCAATGCACTCACTCAAAGTTTGTGTCCCGGAGACTGATTACCTACAGGCGGAACGGCAAGAGCCCACCAAAAGGGAGTATTTGGCGGGCGAGGTACGTGCCCTCGCAGGTGCATCGGAACCGCACCACATCATCGTGCTGTTGGTGCAGGACAGAATGCATGCAGAACACTACGTCCGTCAGCCCGATGGACAGTGGTCGCGCACAGCGTATGACCACCCCAAGCAAAGCGTGGTATTGCACAGCGCGGCGGTCGCGTTGCCGCGGTGGGCTATTTACGAAGGCATTTCGCTTTCACAGGAGGCATAGAATGGGCGCGGTGCGTGCCGTCCGAACTATCTCGCAAGCCGAGTACCTCCATACCGAGCGGCAAGCCAGCACCAAAAGCGAATACCTTGCAGGAAGGGTTATCGCGATGGCGGGGGCATCTTACGTCCATAACCGCCTCAGCACGAACATCGCGGCGAACCTGCATCTCGCCCTGAGAAACAAGCCGTGTGTGGTGCTGGGCAGCGATATGCGTGTCAAAATCGCAGAGGTGAACGCCTATTTTTATCCTGACGTGGTGATTGTGTGTGGGCAGCCGCAGTTCGAGGACGAACAAAAGGACACCTTGTTGAATCCCACGGTGGTCATCGAGGTGCTTTCGCCGTCCACCGAGGCGTTTGACAGGGGTGAAAAGTTCGCGGCGTATCAGCACATCCCCACCCTGCGCGAATACCTGCTGGTGGCGCAGGATAGAACGCACGTGGAACACTTCATCCGTCAGCCCGGTGGCGAGTGGCAGCGGAGCGAATATACAGACCTTACCCAGAAAGTCCACTTACCCAGCGTTGGGATCGACGTGCCTGTCGAGCTGATTATGAGGGCGTGAATCTTGCACACTCTAAACAAGCATGAGGTGTAGCATGCCAGAAACCTCCATCTTGATTGCGCTTACCCTGTCGTTCGTACTCGTCATGGCGAGCATCGCCCAGCCCGCTGTGGATACGCCTTTTCTGCAGGAAACCGCTGAGAAATACTCTCTGGGAGACTCAGGGGCAAATGATGTACGCGCGGTTGCTGTGGACATCCAAGGCAACATCTGGGCGGCAACCCGCGCCGGCATTTACCTTCTGGACAAAACACAGAACCGCTGGAGAGCAGCGACCGCCCCCGAACATGCAGGGCCCGCTTTCGTCGCCTTCACGGATAGTAACGGGCGCGTCTGGCTGGGTGCATGGGACGGGCTGTATCGCGCGACCGATAGTGGTTTACAAAAAGTGCCCGGCGTCGCGCAACCGGTATCCGCTCTCTGTGAAGTGAACGGTGAGATACTGGCTTTCGGTCCCGATGGGATGTGGCGGATAAAAGGCGATTCGGTAACGCCGCAAAACCTGCCCTGTGCGCGAAGCGTCCGAGCGGTATTGCCAGACGGTAACGGCGGCATCTGGATTGGCACCGACGTGGGATTGTTTCACCATTCTTTGTCTGGCACCACGTGGCACTACGACGAGCAGCACCTGCTGAGCGCATCGGTGCGGGGACTGGCGTTCGCCCCAAATGGGCACCTCTGGATTGGCGGTCTGGGGGGCATTACTATCCATCGCGATGGACACCGTGTGGGGCAAATCACCGCCGCCAATGGGCTGCCCAGCGTGCAGGTGCAGTGTGTGCGTCGCACGCCAGATGGCAGAATGTGGGTGGGCACGCCAGTCGGCGTGACCCGCACGGACGGCAAACGGTGGTCTCTGTTGCACAGCCTGCGCTGGCTGCCCGACGATGACGTACGTGATGTCGCATTTGAAAAAGACGGAACTGCGTGGGTGGCTACCGCTGGCGGGCTCAGCGCGATACGCAGGCGTATGCTGACCCTGTCGGAAAAGGCTCAATACTACCTGAGCGTTTGCCTCGCTCGCCATGTGCGTGAACCCGGTCTGGTCGAGAAATGTTTCCTGCAGGTGCCGGGCGATGTCAGCACCTGGAAACCACGCGATGACGACAACGACGGCGAGTATACAGGCATGTATCTCGCGATGGAATCCTTCCGGTATGCCGCCACTAAAGACCCCTCCGCCCGTGAGAACGCGCGCAAAGCGTTTCATGCCCTGCGCTTTTTGCAAACGGTGACCGATACGCCCGGATTCGTGGCGCGAACGGTCATCCCGGCGGAATGGAAGCCCATGAACGACCCCAACCGCGTGTACACCGATGCCGAGTGGGCAGAAGAACACGTGAGGGACCCCCGTCACAAGCGCGTGCACGAGCGATGGCGGCTGAGCAAAGATGGTAACTGGCTCTGGAAGGGGGATACCAGCAGTGACGAAATCACCGGACATTTTTATGGCTATCTGTTCTTCTACGACCTCGCCGCCGACGAGCAGGATAAGCAACAGGTGCGCGAGCATGTGCGCCGCGTGATGGACTACATCATCGATGGCGGCTATGTGTTGCGCGATATCGACGGCACACACACCCGCTGGGGCGTGTGGTCACCAGAGAAGCTCAATGGAGACCCGGACTGGGCGCCGGAACGCGGCATCAACTCGGTGGAGATACTCTCCTTCTTGAAGGCAGCGCACCACATGATCGGCGATGCCAAATACGAGCGCGAATATCGCCGCCTGCTGGACGAGCACGGTTATCGCGAAAACGTGAAGCGAGCGAAAACCTTCAACCGGGCCTGGCGCACGCATATCGACGACGAACTGCTGGCGCTGGCTTTTCCCGCTTTGCTGCTGTACGAAAACGATGCCGACCTCAAACGGCTGTACAGACAGGCACTGGACACGTGGTACGAAGGGGTGAAGCACGACCAGAACCCCTGGTTCCACTTCCTGTACGCCTCGCTCACCGGCTCTCCACCCGAAATGGGGGACTCCCTCATGTTCCTGCGCGATGCCCCGCTGGACCTGGTGCGCTGGACGGTGGACAATACCCGCCGCGAGGACCTGAAGTTGGTGCGCGCCCCCGAGATAGATCCCTGGCAAACCGACCGTCTACCCCCGCCGAGCGAACGCGGCGTGATGCGCTGGGATGATAACCCCTGGCGGGCAGTGCAGGGCGATGGCGGACAGACCGAAAGCGACGGTGTGTTCTGGCTACTGCCGTACTGGATGGGCAGATACTACGGCTATATCCTGCCCCCGGAGCAAAGCAAGTAATATGTAACCCGGCGAGATGTGGAACAGTCTAATTAGTGTAAGCACTGGAAGGGAGGGTGTTCCCATGAAAACTCTGGTCTCCCGCTGGAGATTGCTGATAGCGGCTGCGGTGATCGCCATCGGTGTGGCGATGGCAGTGCCTGCGTCCGCAGACGACCTCGGCAAGCTGTTTAAGAAGACCGAAAGCGGCAAGAGCAAGTCCGACGACAAGCCGGCGCCCAGCAAGAGCGATGGACGCAGCGCGCCGTCTGTATCCCCCGGCAACAGCAACTCCGACACCAACGACCTTTTCCGCAAGCGAGGAAACAACACCCCTGCACCTGCCCCGACGCGCCAGCCGTCCAATAATCCTTCGCCAACTGCGCCGGGCAATCGTCCACAACCCAGCGGACGCAACAACCAGCCGCCGGTTGGGCCAGGCGAGTACTGGGTGTATCCTCCAGAGATGGAAACACCGTTCGGCAACCGCCCACGCCCGTCCAGCAACGGCATGATTAACCTCGCACGACGAACCGGCGAATGGCAGCCGAAGATTTACTTCCCGCCGGTCAACGACCAGTACCGGCGTCACTATCCGCGCGGCGTGGCGTACGGTTTCTATATGCGTGTGTACGAGCCGTACCGCGTCTGTCCGTCGGTGTACGTGTTTTATCCCACAATGCCCGCGTATATCTCGACCGAGCGCATTGTGGTGATAGAGCGACCGGTCTTCGTGGAAGTGCCGGTGTTCACCTACCGCGAGAGCTACTATCTGGAGCGCAACCTGCCCTCGCGGCTGGACGTGACCATCGGCGATATCCAGCGCGCATGGCGATACAATAGTCCCGACCTGATACGCCGACACCTGCGCTTCGATATGTTTGTGGCAGTGTACCTGCGCGGTAAGTACGCCTACTCTATACCCGCAGAGGATTACTTCACCATGACGATAGATGCCATGCGCAACACGCGCACGGTGCGCTTCGCCTTTGACGAAATCCGCAAGCGGACAAACGACGCCTACGTGCTGTACGGACAGCACGTATACGAGGACGAAGATGGGCAGATACGCACCACCTACATCAGCTACACCGTCGAGCGCATGGGCAGCGAGTGGATCATCACGGAGGTCGGGTCCAGTCCGGAACCGATACTGCGCTGACACCGCTCCAGCGGCAGATGGGGAGGGTACAGAGGAAACGCTCTGTGCCCTTCACTATTTTATGTCCACAGACGCGTTGCTTTCCATTGCTCCATAAACTTTGTCCAGCTTGGAGTATAATATGCTTAGGAGTTACGCAGTTGCGATGAACATCTAACGAGTCACGCTTTTTCAGTGATTGCAAAGACACTTTCCTGTCATGCTGAGCGAAAGCGAAGCATCTCAGCCCGGTAAACGAGATTCTTCGCTCCGCTCAGAATGACAGAAGATGGCGTGTTACATCGGAAACTTCCGGATAGTCTTTCAACTGCGTAATTCCTAATGCTGTTGGGGAGGTGAGTGGTATGAGCGAAAAGTGGGAGGGCAAATTAGAGCGGATTGATACCTATCGCTGGCGCATTCCCAAGGACTACAAAAACGGCATGCGCGTGGACGGCATCATCTACGCCAGCGCGCAGTTAGTCGAACAGATTGTTCAGGACCAGTCTCCGGAGCAGGTAGCAAACGTCGCCACCCTGCCGGGTATTCAGAGCTACTCCATCGCCATGCCCGACATCCACTGGGGCTACGGCTTCCCCATTGGTGGAGTAGCGGCAATGGATATCAAAGAGGGTGTAGTGTCACCTGGAGGGGTTGGCTTTGACATCAACTGCTTAACTGAGGAAACACGAGTTCTCTGCGAGCATGGCTACACCCTGACCATTGGCGACCTGCAGCACCGGTGGCACCAAGAGACGATTATCTGCCAGGTGTTCTCCCGAAAATCGTCCGACACAGCAAGTATCGGCGCTTACATCAAAGCGCGCGCGGATAACCCTGTCTATGAGATTTGTACAGAGGCAGGGGATGTGATTCGGGCAAGCGTGGAACACCCCTTCTTAACCCCGAGCGGAATGAAGCCCTTGCAGGAGCTGAAGGTTGGAGACGTCATCGCCCTGTATCCTTTCGAAGGGGTTCCCTACGAACAGCCCGGTGACGAGGTTATTCTTGATGAAGAGGACATCATCCATCGCTTAAAGGACCTGGGTGACGTGGAGGCGGGAAACCGTGGCGAGCAAATACTCAGATACTTGAGACGACTGAAGATTCTTCCATTGCGATACGACTCGCCCGCCACACCCTTCTTCATCAAGCTGCTAGGCTACTTGATGGGTGATGGCACGCTCTATTTCGAAGGCAAAACCGGGAAAGGCGTCACCTGGTTTTACGGAAAAGAAGCGGACCTGGAGGACATCCGCCGCGACCTAAAGCGTGTCGGTATCACTCCCTCGCAGGTCTACCGCAGGTTGCGCCAACACTCCATTGTGAAACCCCACAAGAAGGTACACTTTGAATACCAGGAATGCGCTTTTAAGGTGGTTAGCACGGGTTTTGCGCTGGTCATGGCAGCCCTGGGGGCACCTGTTGGCAAAAAGACAGAGCAGGCATACGAGGTGCCGTCGTGGCTGCAGCGCGCGCCCAGGTGGCAGAAACGGCTATTCCTCGCAGCGCTCTTTGGCGCTGAGATGAATGCTCCTGCCCCCCTGCCGGGACACGTACATCACTTCCAGTATCCCACGCTTTCGATGAGCAAGAGACCACCCCAGGCGGAAAGCGGCAGACGGTTCCTTCTGCAGATAGCGAACATGCTTCGCGAGTTCGAAATAGAAGTACATCCCCTACGTGAGGAAGTAGAACAGGTCAATGAACAAGGGGACGTTTCCGTGCGGTTCAAACTCCTTATCCGCAATGACCCCGAAAACCTATTGCGATTATGGTCACAGGTTGGTTTCGAGTATAATCGCGCGCGCCGAGCATTGGCAAACGCGGCAGCACAGTACGTAAAGCGTAAAATTCAGGTAGTCAGAGCCCGTCAGCAGGCATCCCTCACCGCGCTGCGGATGCACAATCAGGGCAAAACTCTGCAAGAGATTACCGAAAACCTGCAACCGCTCGGCGTCAGCCAGCGGTTTATTGAGCGCAGCATCTACGAAAACCCGAACCGAACACCTCGAGTGCCCAAGCAGTTTCCCACCTTCCCAGAATACCTCAAGGAGGCAACTGCGGGAATTGAATCCAGCGGCATGGTGTGGGACAGCATTGCCCGCATTACACCCGTACAGGATGTCAAAGAGGTCTATGACCTGACTGTAATGCATCCTGACCATAACTTCGTGGCGAATGGTTTCGTGGTCTCGAACTGTGGGGTCCGCATGTTGCGAACCGACCTGACGATGGATGAGGTACAGCCGCGCATTAAGGAGCTGGTGGACCAGATTTTCCGCGATGTTCCCGCAGGGCTGAAGGGCGAGGGGTTGATCAAGGTCAACCCGCAGGAGCTGCGCGAGGTGATGCGCAAAGGCGCCATCTGGATGATCGAACACGGCTACGGCTGGGAGGAGGACATCGAGCGCAGCGAGCAAAGCACCACCCTCACCGGACTGCTTCCGCCCGAGCCGTCCAACATCTCCAATCGCGCCATCGAGCGGGGAAAGACGCAGCTGGGCACACTGGGCGGCGGCAACCACTTCCTAGAGATACAGGTGGTGGACGAAATCTACGACGCCAAAGTCGCCGAGGCCTTCGGCATCACTCAGGTGGGACAGATTACGGTGATGATACACACCGGCTCGCGTGGCTTTGGACACCAGACCTGCGATGACTATCTGGACGTCATGCAAAAAGCGCAGAAGAAGTACGGCATCGAACTGCCCGACCGCCAGCTCGCCTGCGCCCCCATTACCTCTGAAGAAGGCGAGGACTACCTGACGGCAATGGCGTGCGCGGCGAACTTCGCCTGGGCAAACCGCCAGGCAATTGCGCACTGGGTGCGGCAGGCCTTTGCAAAGGTATTCGGCAGCAAGCCGCAGGACCTGGGTATGCATCAGATATACGACGTGGCACACAACATCGCCAAGATAGAGGAACACGAGATAAACGGCAAAGTCAAGGCGGTATGCGTGCACCGCAAGGGAGCCACTCGCGCCTTCGGTCCCGGACACCCCGCTGTGCCAGAGGTGTATCGCCATGTGGGTCAACCGGTGCTGATTCCGGGCGACATGGGGCGGTACTCCTTCATACTGGTGGGCACGGTAACCGCTATGCGTGAGACCTTTGGCTCCACCTGTCACGGCGCGGGACGCATGATGAGCCGGCATGGCGCGATGCGTGAGGCGCAGGGTCGCAACATCGCCCAGGAGCTGGCGGAGAAAGGCATCTACGTGCGCGCCCAGAACAAAGCCACACTGGCAGAAGAGGCTTCTTACGCCTACAAGGACGTGGCAAACGTGGTAGACGTGTGTGAAGGCGTGGGTATCTCCCGCAAGGTCGCCCGTCTGCGTCCTATCGGCGTGGTGAAAGGGTAGCAAGCCGGTTCAGGGAGAAAACGCCTGGCAGTGCTTCGGGGCGGCACTCCTGTCTCACCCCTGGCGCTGCGAGGCGTGCCTTTTGAGAAACCTCAGCGTACCTTCTGGCGCAGGGTTTGCAGGGTGGTCCCTATCTGTCCGCGCGTGCCCCTGTCCGTCTCCATTTGCAACCTTTGTTCCAAAACAGGCATCGCAGAAGCCGTGCCCACCGTGCGCAACGCCTCCGCTGCGCCGTAGCGGACGTTAGCCTCTGGATGGGTGGTCAACAACTCCAGTAACAGAGGCTCGGCACGAGGGTCACCAAGGTATCCTAACGCGCGGATAGCGCTTGCTTGGAAGTAAAAGTCGGTGCTTTGCGCTGCAGACAGCAGTTCTGGTAACACGGAAGGGTCACCGATTTTGCCGAGGGCGATGGCGGCTTCGATACCAAGCTTGATGTCGCCTCCGCCCAATGCCTCTCTTAACAGCCCGCGCAGGGGCTCAACCGCTTGCCTCGCCCTTAAGTTACCCAGAACCAATGCTACTATCTTCAGGCAACGTATAGGGTCCTTCCCCCTGGGGTGCTGAAGGGCATCGATTAGATAGGGAACACTTGTGTCTCCTAGCGCTTCCAACACCTTGTGGGCATACACGTCAAGCTCATCGCCCCCAAGCGCGCCCAGCATCGTCTCAATTGTCTGGGGAAGGCTCATGCCTTGCGTCCGCATCTGCCAGTAAGTCCACACAGGGTCCACCTCACCCGGGCACAATGAGTTCCAGCGGAATAAGCGATCGAATAATCCTCTGAAATAGCAGGCATGGGCAATGGTTTTCATAGTGTTCCTGTCACCAATTTGTGCCAGCGCACGGATAAGCGGAAAACCATATATACCAGCGATCCACAACGGCTCCTGGGTCTTTGCCTCCAGTACCGGTGCAGCCTCTGGCACTCGTCGCTGTCCCAACGCCCAAGCTGCTTGCCAGACACGCATCTTTCCTTTGCGGGTAGGTTGTCCTCTTTCGTCTACCGACCCAGGGTAGGTTTTGTCGCCGTTGCGAACCCAGTCCAGCATCGTCGCGATGTAAGTGTCTCGCCCAGAGACACGCATTTGAATGCACTCGATGACTACCTCAGCCAACGCCACGTCAAAGTCTGTCATCGTATCACCTTGTGCCTTGCGCGCAGCGATGAACTCCTCAATGGCAGGGATGATGTCGGAACCTGCAGTATCTCCCAGCAAGGTCAGCGCATACCATCGGCGCCCCAGCTGTTCCTTCTCATCAGGCGTCGTCTCCGACACGGAAAATGACTTCTGTTTACGCTCGTTCATGAAAGCCACGTGGTCGCGCAGATAACACAGAAGACCTGCAGGGTTCTTCTGGGCAGTGCAATACATCTCTATCCATTCTGCGGGCGTTTCGGGCAATATAATCGCCGGTTGTCGCAGCGGGTCCTTTGCCGGCGGCAGGTCTGCCCACACCAGCGGCGCCGTTGCGAACACAAACACGGCCGTGTGGAATAGCGCAAAGCGTTTCATGGCGTTTACCTCCTCGTTTAGTAGTCTTGACGTCCTGTGACAGACCAGTCTCGGTTGTCCAACGAGCCAACTTGGTAGCAATCCCATTCGCCCCAAAGGTGAGCACACATCTCCGGGTCAGTATAGTACGCGTGCGTCGCCCCCGGGTCTCCTGTCCACCATTTCAGCACCGCACAGCGGTCGTTAGGATTCGTGGGGTAGACAGCTTGTACTCGTTCCTCATACTCATTCGACAGCCCGTCGCCATCCCGGTCATAATCAGGAGATAAAAGCCGCCAGTTAGGGTAAGAACCAATTTGGGCATCTCCAAACCCTCCCCAAGAAGCGATGAGCTGATCTCTGTGTGCAAATTCATGAGCGACAATCCGCGCGACGTAGTCTATCCACTCGGTACGAAGCCCGTAAGGGTTATTCTCGAGACTGTGCCGAATTACCGCTCGGCACAGGTAGATGCGACCACGATACATTTCGCTATACTGCAAACCACGAGGAGCCAGTAGCCCTTCCCAATCCATGAGGGCTGCCAATTCGTTGCCCCAGGGGTCTTCAAACCACTCCCTGTCCACCCAGTGCACCACTGGATACCTGACGCCGTTGTGGATGTACTCTTCGTTGAAGCGGGGAATGACGTTGCCCCAGTGCCCTGCCCGATTGTGAAACCAATTGGGCACGTAAAACTCGCCTGCGATTGATCTCCCGCGTGAGGTATCCAGCAACTCGTTATAGGAGAATCGGTCAGTCATATCGAATCCCAGAAGCCGTTCAGAAACCTTTTCGTCTCGGTGCTCCAGTCGTCCGACAGGGGGAGGAAGCGTGATACTAAACGTTGCTGCTGCCTCGTAACTAAATCGACGGTGTTCTTCATCGCGTGGTATCGGAAACGATAGTACAGCCGTTGCCGTGCTACCGTCAGCGGATACTGCTGATACAGTCCCCCACGGGATACGCCACTCCACACGATCTAGTTGCCATCCTCCTTTGCGGCTACTCGCGCTAAATCTGAGACATGCGGGCATCAATTGACCCGAAGGCATCGGTGTGCCAGATATCGATTCCCCCTGAGAGTCAACAGCCTGCACCCCTATGTGCACAGTTGGACGGTTCACTATACGGAAACGCTGCGTGATGACGCAGTCAGCATCCCTTCTTGCAGGATCAGGCGAGTTATCGGTGATGATACACTCGATAGTTACTTCTCGCTCCTGCTCGTTCGCTTCCAAGAGAGGAGGAAAATATACTGCGGACGTCGAATTTATAGGGCCTATTGGAACAATTACTCCTCCACCGGAGACTACTCGCCATGTGCAAGAGAAGTCTTGAGATTGTGCCCGCTCGCGATTTACCAGCAGTTCGCTATTGTCTGCAGAAGCAAAAGTGACCAGGTCGTAGTCCACCACCCTCACATGAACGCCAATGGGCGCAAGGGGGGCGTAACGTCTGTCTGCATAAGCCTCCCCTTCGCCAGGGGTTACAAAGAAAGCCCACATCTGGGGTGTGCGCAGATACCTTCGCTTCGCCGCACGTTGAGCCACTAAAAAGCCCGAAACACCTGTCACCTTCACCCACCACGCTCCTGATTGTGGAAGACGAAGAGTGAAAGACGAACCTGTCAGCACGTTGTCCAGATAGTATACTACCTGCTGAGGGTCATCTTCCTGCAGAGCCTCGATGCGTACGAGTTTGGATTCGCCCTGCCAGCCCTCCAGTTGCACTACACCTTGTAGCTCATAACCGCCGCTCTGCAGAGCAGGTTGCCGGGGCAAAGCGGGGTCAAATGGCTGCGCGCCAATCGCCCCAAAGTTGCCCTGAAGGATGGCAAAGTCGTAAAGGGTTACTTGAAGGTCGCCATCCAAGTCGGCGCGAGGGTCCCAGTTGGGATCTCCGGGAACGCTTCCAAACGCAGAGGACAAAATGCCAAAGTCATAAAGGGTCACTTCGTTATCGCCGTCGCAATCGCCATTGAGCAGGGTGATAGAAAGGTCTTGTGCCTGCAGAGGTGTCAGCAGGAGGCAAGGCATGAGGCACAGTGCCGTAAGGGGCGGGTAGATAAGCGATTTTTGCAATACATCGTGGCTGCCTCCTTCTCATCTTGTGCGTGTTTTACACGCCTGATTACAATAGGAGTTACGCAGTTGACCGCGAACCCCTATCGACAATACTATGATAACATGAAAACGCAAGCCGGCCAAGAGGAGCGCTGTAGAAAATGAACCCACCTAAACGTGATGATTTAGACTACATCCACTTCCTCATTGCCGCCCAGAAGATCTTCACCTGCACCGAAGCAGCCAGATGCCGACCCGAAGGGCAACACTCTCCCGCGCACGATGCCTTCACTTTTTAGACACAGAGGCGTTGTGGCAGGAAGCGAAGGCGTTCGTAGACCCCACGCGGGGGCTTTTGGACAAGCCTTATGCTCAGCAGATGGAACTGGTGACCACTCACTGGAGTGGCAAACACCAGAGGGTGGTGCG
>JAIMBJ010000025.1 GCA_023511455.1 Bacillota bacterium | reverse complement strand
CACCTACATCCATTTTGCGCTCTTCCCCGATACACCCGGTAAAGAGGAGGCACTGCAGGGCGCACGGTGGACACTACAACACTACCCGGTGGATAAGGTTTTCCGCCCTCGCATGAACAGCCTGCGCACCGACATCACCATCGAGGACGGCAGAGCGGTGGAGCCATTGCCTCTGCACGAATCACCCCGCGACAATGAGTTCCAGTGGAAAGGTGACCCGTACGCGCTGGACGGCTGGCTGAGCCGACCGCTGCTGAGCGTGGCGGTCGCGCCGGAGGACGAAAACGTGTGGTTTGCGCTGGAAGAGAACGGTATCATCTACCGCACGCGCGATGCAGGGAAGACCTGGCGCAAGCTCCCCACCCTTCCTCCCGAAAAGGCGCACCTGATTGCGGCGGGCAAACGGGTAGGGCATCTCTACGCCGCCGCCGGTAGCGCACTTTACCAGACGTTGAATGGGGGGCAGACATGGGCGAAACTACCCCTCCCCGCCACTGCAGGCACCATCCGGCAGGTGTTTCTCTCTCACAGGAACCCAAACGTGCTTTATGCCGTGGCAGAGCAGGGGGTCTATCGCAGCCGGGACGATGGCGAGGAGTGGACGGGACACCGCTGGGAGTGCCTGACGGAGGATGTACCACCTGCTCGACAGCGGCTGTTTGCCGTCTCCGAAAGCGAGCCAGTGCGAGTCTACGCTCTGCTGGATGGGGTGTTATGGAGCAAACAGCCGCCAGACAAATCCTGGCAGAAGGGTGCAACCGTCGGGCTGGAGGACAACGCCCCACCTTTGCCGTTACTGGTAGCGGATGCGAAACGCAGCGGATGGGTGTATGCCGCCTTCCGCGTCAACTACGGCGTGTTCCAGGGTAGCGTGCTGTGCCAGAGCGACGACGCCGGGCGCACGCATTCGCACGAAGCGCAGACCCTTTATCGGCGGATGCGCGAGGAGGGACCGCAGGGGCTGATGCGCGACATTGTACCAGCAACCCTGCGCTCGCTGGCGGTGGATAACACACATGATGGGGTGCTTTGGGCGCATACCGACAAAGGAGTCATGCGGCTGGAGCCTTCGTCAAAACGCTGGCAGATGGCTCACGAAGGGCTGGACATTCCGCTGGTGTATGCGGTGTTCGTGCCTTATGGCAGCAAGAGGGTCTTCTGTTCCTCCCCAGCCGGACTGTACGTTCTGGAGCCGGGCAGATCTCGCTGGCAAAGCGCGAATCTGGTGCTCATCTTCGAGGAGAACACGCAGCGCGAGGTGGGCAGCGCGGACTATCTGGAGGCGTACTGGCGGGGGCGATACTTCGGTTTCCTGAACGAGACAGACTGACAACCCTTGTAAGGAGGAGCAATGATGAGGAACCTGTTCGCGAGAAGATTTCGGCTGGGGCTGTTGACGGCAATGCTTCTCACCTCAACAGTCATCTTGCCGCGTGCCAGCGCATTTTCGGGCGAAGACATTTTGCGCGGCAACCCCTGGTACCATCAGCTGCTGACCGAGAGAGCGGCGAGTGCCTGCGGTTTCTCCGAAGCCGCCATCGGTTCCCTGAAATGGCACGCCGACTACATCGACTCTTACGCCTACAACCCGCTCTGGTGGGCTGACGGTGGACTGAGCCGCCTCAAGGTGTCGCTGGCCACCTATGATGAGCTGGCGAAGCTCCACTTCGATGACCTGTTCTCCACCGCGCAGGTGGAGGCAAACTGGCGGCGTATTCTGGCAGGCACGTTGCTCGGCTTGCTGTGGGCAAAGGAGCAAGACGATGTCTCCGCCGCGCAAAACATTCTGGGGGTTTCACTACACGCCATTCAGGACTTCTACGCGCACTCCAACTGGGTGGATGACCCCAACCGGCGCAACCGTACCTGGTTTGAGGTACCGCCCGAAGAGCGCAAACGGATGAGCCTCTGGACCGGCGCATACGAGAAGCCGCTCCAGCTGGGTATCAAACCGCACGGCAAGATCGAACCCGCAGCGACGCTGTTGAAGATGTCGGGAGTGGCAGACATCATGCCGCTGGTGTGTTCGCCGTTCTCGCCACTGAGTAATAGCGGACTGTGTGAGCAGTGGAAAAACGTAAAGGACGGCAAAGCGGTGCAGCCACAGGTGCTTGGGGTGCGTGTACCCGATAATTTCGTCTATCTCTCCCCACCGGGCATCGCGCTGGACAACCGCTGGGTGGCAAACATCGCCGTACAGGTTCGTGGGGTTACCGACGTCACGGGCGAACAGCTGTTCGAAATCGCGCTGGCGCTGGCGGAGCGCACCTCGGTGCAGTGGCTCACCATTCTGGAAGAGAAGATGAACGCGCTGGGAGCAGGGGAGTTCTGGCAGCGGGTGAAGACCACCGGCTTCGCCGAATCGGAACGCACCAAACAGTATGAGCATTACCACAGGCTTCCCTACACGTTCCTGAGCGCGGGGATGTATCCCACACCCGCCGTGCGCCCTGCTGGAGATAACCAGTTCTTCCTGCGCCTGCGCCTGAAGACCGCTTCACAGACGGGTTCCGGCACCGATGCCGACATCCTGCTGGAGGCTCGAGGGCAACGGTTCCTGCTGGACTACATGCCGCGAGCCAATCCCGTACTCGCTGTGAACGACTTCGAAGCGGGCGATGATATGGTGTATGTGGTGGGACCGTTTGGCATCCTCCCCGACAGCATCACGTTGCGCAACGACGCCGCCGATGCCGAAGAGGTGGCTCGTGCGCTGGGCAGGGCGTTTGTCGATGGCATCGAGTGGGTGATTTCCAATGCGCGCACCTTCCTGCTGAGCCTCATCGGCGGTAACGCCGACCACGTGGCGAGCAACAAAAAGGTATGGACGGCAGAGGAGCTTGCACGGGTCGGTGCGAACGGCACGGAGTTCTCCATCTACCTGAACGGCGGCGGCGAGGGCAAGTACACCGTATACGGCACCATCCGTAAAGTGCGCGAAGGGAGCGACGCGCGCGGAGAGTGGGCGGAGTATCGTGTCAGCCTCGACCGGCTGTACTGTAACGCCGAAAGCGAGTGGGACCGGGGCAGCAACTCGGATGAACCCTTTGTGCTCGCGCTGCTGGTACCCCTGCCCGGCGAGGTGCAGAAGCACCGTGCCGGACCTTACAACGATGTGGACGACAAGGAGACGCGCAACATCGGACATGTGTTCCAGACGGTGCGCATCCCGAAGGGTTCGGGTATGCTGAGCCTTGCGCTCTCGCTTTGGGAGAGCGACGACGAAAGCGCATCCGACCGCGACAACCTGCTGAATAAATTCGCCGGAGAGACCAGCACGAAAACGGAGGTGCCCCGTCGCGGTTTTCTGGATGCACTTGGCGCGGCGATTGCCGCCGACTGGCGTCTGGCGCATATCGAAGTGTACGCCTTCTCGCGCGTTGACAGTTTGCGCAGCGGTAAGGTGCTGGACCAGCCGGTGAACGCATGGGTGAAGGGCGGCAAGAGCATCACCTTCCGTTTGAATACCTCCGCCGTGCGCGACTGGCGGGTGGCTCCCGCCGATCTGGAACGGCTACCCGTGCGCCTGCCGGTGATTGTCCCGCCGCGGCTGGAGCGGTAACGGCGGAGGTTGTGCAGCGGCTCGGCGGGAACATCGCCCTCCAGATGGTGCGGGCAGTCAGGCGCACATCGGCAGGAAACCCATGTCCACCCTGCCGAATTGCGTCGACGTCGACTTTGACATGGAGGGGAAGAACATGGCAGAGAAGGTAACACTGGCGATTGTCGGTTGTGGCGGTATCGCGGGTGCGCACCGCGAGGGGCTGCGAAAGCTCTGGGAGGCGGGTATCCGTGATTTCGAGGTCATTGCAACAGTGGATATCGACCGCGCCCGCGCCGAGAAGATGGCGGACCAGGTGGCAGAGTTTCAGGGCAAGCGTCCCACGCCATATCAGCAGCTGGAGGAGATGCTGCAGACCGAGAAGAGCCTGCAGGCGGTGGACATCTGCTCCGTGCACCGCAACCATCACACCCTGGCGATCCCGTGCTTTGAGGCGGGCAAGCATGTGACCATAGAAAAGCCGCTGGCATTGACCCTGAAAGCCGGGCGACAGATGCTGGCAGCAGCCGAGAAGGCAGGCACGGTCTTTCAGGTGGCGGAGAACTACCGGCGCGCGCCGGAACATCGCGCCATCCACTGGGCAGTGCGGCAGGGCGACATTGGCGAGATACGCATGGTCTTCTGGCTGGATGTGGGCGAACGGTTGTGGTACTGGACATGGCGGGAGCACCGCTTCGAGGCGGGTGGCGGATGGGTACTGGACGGCGGGGTGCATTTCGCCGACCTGTTCCGCTACCATGTGGGCGAGGTGGATACCGTCGCGGCGCGTACACACGCCTTCCATCCCTATCGCTACGGCAAGCCCGAAACGCTGGAAGACCCCATTCCGGTGGACGTGGAAGACACCGTGATGGCAACGCTCACCTTCGAGAACGGCGCGATGGGGCAGTGGACGTCGGTCTCCGCCGCGCCGGGCAAGGGCTTCAGCCAGCGCATACTATACGGTGAGCATGGCTCCATCGACTTCGGCAGCGGGCTAAAAACGCGCTCCGGACGGGAGGAAACCCTGCAGGAGATGGTGGCTCGCTTCCGCAAAGCCATCGGTGAAGACGGCTGGGAGCAGATGTTCCCCAAAGGCGTTACCGACACCATCGCCACCGAGCTGTGGGAGTTCATTCAGGCGGTGCAGGGCAAGATGCAGGTGGAGATCGACGGCGTAGAAGGCTACAAGGACGAAGCCATCTGCATGGCGCTGTACGAGTCCAGCTGGCTGAACGGAAGCACGGTTGCGGTGGCGGACGTGGAAGCCGGAGCCATTGCCAACTATCAGCGCGATTTGGACGAGGCGTTGGGGCTTTAAGCGTGGTAGGTCTCATTGGCACGGGCAAGGGCTAATTGCCCGTGCCAGTTAGTGGGTGTTCGACAAATTGCCTTGGCGTCATAATCTTTACACCGCGAAAAGAACGCAAAGCTAGCAGGTCGTCATCGCCAGTGACGATGCAAAAAGCGTTGCCGCTCACAGCCAATTCCAGAAACATGTTGTCTTTTGGATCACGGCATACATCTAACCTTTCTGCTATTTCAACCCACTCTCCGTGCCGAACAAACGCGCTGACGAACTCCATGCGCTCTTCTTCGGTGACGTAAATCTCGAAGCCCTTTCGCCCAAGACAGAATTTAACTCCTCCACAGTATCCCGCGAGACCAGCAGTTTTCCATATTGCAGCGCTTTGTCGAGAGACTGGCGAGCTACCGAACGTCTGAGCAAAAGCGCGCTCACCAAAACATTGGTGTCGAAGACAAAACGCAGGTCACTCTGCATTCAGTAGGGACTCCAGAATCTCTGGCGTCAAGCCACGTTGCTCTGCTTTTCGACCGATCTCGTCCATGATTTCTGGGAGCGAGCGAGTTGAAAAGAGATACTCTCGTAACCAGAGGCTGAGAAGGAACTGCAGCTTTGCCTGCATGTCTTCAGAAGCCTCTGCATAAAGCTTCGCCGTGTTTGCATCCACAGGGATATTGATAGTGCTCATCATGCATCCCCCTTGACCATGATACCACAGTCACCGCTCGCTCCACCACTCTTTAACTTCTGAACTCCTCATGCATCCGTCGGTGGATGGCTTCTATCGCCTCGCGGAAGGGGCGTTCCAGATAGGCGAAATGGTCGTCTTCCCCATGGTGGTGTGTCACGTGATGCGATGGATGGTGTGCCGCCTTCTCGCGGATGTAGGCGAGACCGCCTTCTATCAGCGTGAGCATGTATTGCGCCGTCCCGCGGTCAAAGAGACTCCAGCGGTCGCCACAGGCGATGTAAATGGGGGATGTGTGTGCGAACACGCCCCTGCGCCAGACATCAAAGTGGGGCACCGCGGTGTAGTTGGGTCCGGCACAGCGTGCTGCCATCCAGGTGTTACCCGTCACACGCAGTCTGGTCTTCAGTTGCAGGCGATTGGCTCCTTTCGGCTCGTCCACGGATGCCACTACCTGCCCCTGCTGTACAATCTGCAGCGTGTGGATGGGGAAGATGGACTCGGCAACGGCTTCTACCTCCACCATGCCGCCGCCCGATGGCAGCCTTAGTGTGTCGCCGATTTGCGCATCTTCCACGCTAAAATGGATGAGCGCGCCACCGCTGAGGAACGTCCTGCCCGCACGCACCGCTTTGCACCAGTTCTCGTAGGTGAACTCCTCCTCGGGCGGGATGTAAGCGTAGGTGCGGTACTGCCCTACCGCCACCTCGCTGCTCATCTTGTCGGTCCCACCCACCAGGGGCAGGCGATAGCCGCAGTTCAGGTAACGGTAATACTCACGGTGCTGGAAGTTATCGAAACCGATCATCTCCAGTGCATCCGCTCTGCCGGTGGCGATTAACACCGCCGGTTCGCCGTTAGGAAACGGGAAGTGGGGAATGATGACCGTGCCTCCCTGCTCATGACAGCGGTCTGCCCAGTGCGCCAGCGTCTCTTCCAGTGTGCCTCCCAGCTCCGCTTCGTCGGGTCCAGCAGTACACCAGGGCATTACCGCTCGCTTCAGCCCCCACAGGATAAGGTGCCCCAGCACGTGCTGACGGTTCTCCTGCGAGCAATAGACGATGGTGCGCCCCCTGTTGCTCACCGTCGGCTCGCCGATGAAATCCTCTGTGTTGGTGAAGAGATGTCCCCACTGCGACTGCAACAGGTTCACCACGTTCAGGTCCTCGCCCTGCGCTTCGAGATGCGCCCCCTGTGTGCCCAGAAAATGCACATGCGAGTCGCCGCTGAACCATCGCCGCGCGTTCATATCCGTCCATCGTTTGAGGCGCAGTGTCAGCTCCCGTTGACCCGGAGCGATGTACACGCGGCTACGCAGTGGCTCGTACTCATAGCCCCGTGCGATGTCTACCAGCACCTCCCCACGCGGCAGCCAGCCCTGACAGGTTCCGTCGATGTAGGCGTAGGTAATCTGCCCCAAGCGCAGGTCGCCGCCCACGTCCACATGCCAGGTGTTCAGATTGGAGTTCACATGGTCATGGTGCCCGTGTGGTTGATAAGGGATACCTTCCGGCGAGCGGAAGTGCACCCGGCAGGGCACGGGCTTGCCTGTTGCATCGTCCACCACCGTCACGTGCACCTAGTTCTTGCCCCTGTCCACCACCTCCAGCTGCACGCGCGGTGTCTCTGCGCGCCCCGTCCGTTGCAGTTCGCCCCAATTTGCGCTGCCCAGAGGCTCTTCACCGTTTTTCACCGTCACCGTCGCCGAGGGGATGGCGGCGATTTCCACGTATGCCGGGCTGTTGGTTGTGTTTTGCTCCTCGCCCCAGCCTTTGAGCGGCGCGCGGAGGAACTCTTCAGGGGGTGCCTGTGGCAGAGCGTACACATAGGTCGCCACGCCCCGGTCCACGTCCACCTGCAGCGCGAAAGGTTGTCGCGCGTCTTCCTCACGGCGCAGAGTAATCTTGACCGGTACTCGCCCTGTGCGCACAAACGGATACTCCTCAACCTGTCCCAACGTGATGGCAGCGATGAGAAACTTGCGGTCGCCCGGCTCGATGCGTATCGCCTGAATGGGCTTTTCGGGATGGGGGTTCTGCCACGCCCACAGGTAATAGCTGTGCGGATGTCCCGCCAGCGCTTCCGTCTGTCGCAATCCCATACTGTCCCAACGTCCCTCCGCACGTGGCATCAGACTATCTTTCATGTCAGGATACGCGAGGAAAGGCTGTGTCCCCCAGGGCGCTGGTGCGCTGGCGATTTCGAACCGCTCGCGAATGGGCACGCGCACCTCTTCACCGTCCTCATAGCAAAACACGTAGTGGGCAATCACTCGCCCGACGGGTTCCCCCTCGAAGAGACGCGATTCCAGCAGGACGTGCGCGAAAATCACATGACGCGCCGTGTTGCCGATGGGTATAGAACGCGCACTCCGCAGCTCCGGCGTGCCGAAGCCGAGAAAGCACCTCTCGGGGGAGCTCCCGATGCGAAACGGGAGACCGTGAAAGGTCTGCTCGCCCAGCAAAGGCGCAGGCATACTCTCGTAGAACGCAACGCCCACGTTCGCCTGCGCCGTCAGGTCCACAGGAATGTAGTCGGACATTGTGCCAGCACCCTCCTTTAGCGCACGATTTCGAACCGTTCCAGAAGACTGTTATCCTCCGTACGATGGCATTCTACCCGCAGTGATTTGTCGGAAACAGTGATGCGCAGGTACTGGTAGCATTTCTCGCGTTTGGCAGTGAAGGCTGGTTGTTCGGGGGTCAGATCGTACAGCGACTTGCCGCCGCCCCCGCTGGTGACGTAGATGACGCCCTGCCCTCGCCGGTAGCGGTTCGGATGGCGCACCACAGGCTTGCCGCCCAGCAGAGGGTAGGTGCGCTCGTAATTGTGGTGATGTCCAAGCAGCACCAAATCTGGGCGGTATTTGTCGAACAGCGGTTGCAGTACCGCGATGCGCGCGGTGTCGTTCAGGCGCCTGACGGTGGAGCTATACAGCGGGTGATGCATCGCCACGATAACCCAGCGCACTGTGGAGTCGCGTCGGGCTTCACGGAGTTCCCTTTCGAACCAGCGCAGCTGCTCCGCATCACGGAAGTCCTGCGAGTTGAACAGGATGAAGCGGGTGTTGCCGTAGTCGAAGCGGTAGTACAGCTCCTTCTCGGGCAGAGCAAACCGAGCCAGATAGGTCGCAAAGCGGATGTCACGCTCGTCTTCGTGGTTGCCGGGACATACCATCACAGGCACTTGTGATGCCAGCGGTTCCAGCAGTTCGAACCAGTCGTCCCAGATGGGCTGGTTGCCGTTGGCGTAGGAGAGGTCGCCCATGATGAGGTGAAAAGCCGGCTTTTCTCCTGCCAGCACGCGACGCACGTTCTGCTTCGCAGCGGGAGTCACGCCGTGGTCGGCAAAAGCGGTGAACACGAAGCGGGCAGGGGGCGCTGCCGGAGCGGTTCGGAAGGTGTGTGCCTCGCTCCATCCCTTGCCAGCGTCGCCCACACGGTAGGAGTAAGTAGCACCCGGATTCAGGTTGCACAGGGTAACCTGATAGAGCGGACCCGTTTCCTGTGCGTAGCGAATCCGTCGCGCCGCAGCGGTTTGCGACAACGCACCGCCCTCGCCGTAATGCACCGTTGGCTGCGATAGCGGCTCCCGGCTCTGCCAGGTGATACTCATGGTGGTTTTTGGGTCATCGCTCCAGGACAACCGTAGCTGCCAGACCGGTGATTGCATCGGTAGTTTCACCCCCTTATCTTTTCATTCGACGGCTCTGACTGCCTCTCCTTTAGACAGTTTGGGGCGCAGGAAAACGGCTTCCTCTGGCGAAGAATAAACCGGAGGCACGGAAAGATGCGGTGGATTCTTGCGTTGATGGTGTGGATTGTTGTGGTGGCAGGGTGTGCGCAATCCGAGTCTATCAGGGCACCTCAGCGTGTTACTGCCATTGTGGACACGCTTTCCCCGCCTGCCTATTCGGACGGGTACCAGTTTGCGAACGGGGGATGTGTCGTTGCGAACGTGAACGGACAGGTACCGGTGGTGCAGGTGGACGGACAGCCTGCTATTCAGGTGCGGGTTGCCGGTACAGGGGGCAACTGGGGCATCGGTCTGGCGCGACGAGGCTGGGTGCGCTGGTATCTGGACGACTACCTGCCGGACGGTGTGATGGAGTTCGAAGTAAAGGGCGAGGCTGGCGGTGAGGCGTTTCGCATCGGTTTTGCCGACTCGGACCGGGATAGCGCGGGACCAGACACCGATGTCAACGCGGTCGTGCCTATCTCTCGCTATGTCCGGGTATCTACCAACTGGCAAAAGGTGCGTATTCCCATCGCCGACCTTGTTCGTGATTCTTCAGGGGTGGAACTGGACGACTGCATCAAGGTGGTCGTGCTCAACGAAGGTGAGGCGCGCCCGATGACCTTCTATCTTCGGCAGATTCGCTTCGTCACCACGTCGCCCGAACGGCAACATCCGCCCATCAAGGTGAATCAACTGGGCTACCTGCCGCGCATGGTAAAGATTGCCAAAATCAGTGCGCCAGTGAAACGGTTTCGTGTGGTGGAAGCGGATTCGGGCAAGGTAGTCTACGAGGGCGCAGCGCGCCTGGTTAAGGAGAACGACCCGGTGTCGGGCGATACAGTTTACGAGGCGGATTTCAGCGCGCTCAGGCAGCCGGGCAAGTACCGCATCGAGGCGGAGGGCATGGAACCTTCGCCAGCTTTTGAAATCCGTGAGGGCATCTACGACAGGCTCTTCGTGGACGCGGTGCGTTTCTATTACCTGCAACGCTGCAACATCGAGCTCACGAAACAATATGCGGGTGACTATGCCCGTCCACTCTGTCACCTCGGAGACAAGCAGGCGGTAACGCGCGAGGGCAAGGACCCGCGCGATGTCACTGGCGGCTGGCATGACGCGGGCGACTGCAACAAATATCCTCCGTGGGTGCGCCATGCACTGTTCTTCATGCTCGACCTGTACGACCTGAAGCCGGAAGCGTTTACCGATGGGCAGCTGAACATTCCCGAATCGGGTAACGGCATTCCAGATATTCTGGACGAAGCGGCATGGGAGCTCGACTGGCTACTGAAGATGCAGATTCGCGAGGGCGCGCAGGCAGGGGCGGTGTATGACCGTCTGCACGAGAGCGCAGCACCCCGACGGCAGACCACCGAGTGGCTGCAGGAGGAACGCCGCCTGCTCCCCCCCACGCAGGAGGCAACGGCGGTATGCGCTGCCGTATGGGCTCGCGCGGCGCGCACCTTTGCCACCATACCCGCCCTGCGTGCGAAGGCGCAGCGTTATCTGGAGGCGGCAAGACTGGCGTGGAGGCGTCTTTTCGCCGATGGGGCGAAGCCTGAACATCTGCTGACAGCCGCGGCACCGTTGTGGGATACCACCGGTGAGGAGGAGTACCGAAAGGCCGCGGAGCGCGCGCTGGACGAATTACTGCGTGAACGGCGACAGATGGCAGTCGCGGACACGCTGATGTGGGCGGTGTATGACTGCTCGGTAGGCGTGCTGGCGCTTTCACAGCGAGAAGGTGGCGGACTGCGCCAGAAAGCACGTGCCTACTGGCTGGAGCTGGCAGACCGCGCCGTGCAAGCGTGGCGAACGGATGCCCATTCCGTGCCGCTTTGGAACTCTGACCATTACTGCTGGAGCTCCAACCAGATTATCGCCAAGATGGGCTACTACACCCTGCTGGCGAATCGGTTCGTCCCGAAGGAGGAGTATGTCCGGTTGGCGGAGGACGCTTTGCACTACTTGCTGGGCAGAAACGCAGTAGCCACCAGCATGGTGACAGGGTACGGTTCGCGCGTCACGACGATTTACCACACCATTTATGGACGCTCGGCTGCGGCAAGACTGCCCACTCCACCCGGCGTCGTGCCCGGAGGGGTCAACCAGTGGGAGTCGCGCGGAATCTCCGCCTATCCATCGAAGCATTTCCGTCCAGACCCGAACAACTGGACTCTAACGGAGCCTGCTATTTACTACAATGCCCCACTGGTCTTTCTGGCGGGCTACTTCTCGGCGATACATCGCTGATACAGGAGGTGTTACCATGCAGCATAATCGCCATCTCTCACGACGACAGTTCCTGAAGAGCGCAGGGGCTACTGTCATCACTGCCAGCGCACTGGGCTGGAACTACGCCTGGGCACAGGGTAGCGACCGTATTCGGGTGGGCCTTATCGGCTGCGGCGGACGCGGTACGGGCGCCGCGCGTGACGCCGCCAGTGCTGCCGAGGGCGTGGAAATCTGGGCGCTGGGTGACCTATTCCAGGACAGGCTGGACAATTGCCGCCGGTCGCTGGCGAACCTGGGCAATAAAATGAAGGTGACCGACAGCAGGTGCTTTGTGGGCTTTGATGCCTACAAGCGCGTGATAGACAGCGGCGTGGACTACGTGCTGCTCGCCACCCCGCCCGGTTTTCGCCCGATCCACTTTCAGGCAGCGGTGGAAGCAGGCAAGCATGTGTTTATGGAGAAACCCGTCGCCGTTTGCCCCGAAGGCGTGCGGATGATCATCGCGGCAGCGAAACAGGCGGAACAGAAGAAGCTGGGGGTGGTCGCCGGTACGCAGTACCGCCACCATCCGGGATACATCGAGACCATCCAACGCATCCACGGTGGTTCCATCGGCAAGGTGGTGGCGGCGTATGCCTACTACCTGACCGGCGGGCTGTGGAAGTGGGACCGCCAGCCCGGCATGAGCGATATCGAGTGGCAAATCCGCAACTGGCTGTACTTCACCTGGCTGTCCGGCGACCACATCGTGGAACAGTTCGTGCATAACATCGACGTCATGAACTGGGTGATGGGCTCGCCGCCGGAGCGGTGTATCGGCATGGGCGGGCGGCAGGTGCGCACCGACCCGGCATACGGTCACATCTATGACCACTTCGCCATCGAGTACGTGTATCCCAACGGCGCACGGGTCACCGCCATGTGCCGACAAATGGACGGTTGCCTGAACCGGGTGACCAATCAGGTCATCGGCACCGAAGGGCAGGCGAAACTGGAGGGGTTCGACACCTTCTGGGTGCGCGGCAAGGAGAACTGGCGCTGGGAGGGGCGGGCTAACCCCTATGTGCAGGAACACGCCGACCTGATAGCCAGCGTGCGCGCGGGCAAGCCGATTAACGAAGGTGTGCAGGTCGCTGAAAGCACACTGACCGCCATCATGGGACGCATGGCGGCATACACCGGTCAGGAGGTCACGTGGGAGTTTGCACTGAAAGAGTCGAAGCTGAACCTGGTGCGCAACGTGACCGCTTTCGGTGAGATGCCGGTAGATGAGGTGGCAATGCCGGGCAAGACGCCGCTGGTGTGAGGAGGCTTTGACCAGTTGGGCCCGGTTGCGCCACCCTGTGCGCTGGCGAATGGGTATGGAGATTCTTCGCGTTGCTCAGAATGACATGTCGCTGTCATGCTGAGCAATAGCGAAGCATCTCGTTGCCTTGCACAGACAAAGCGTTCGAACAGATTTAATCCTTAAGGAGGCGATGATGATGAAACGCAGAAACGTCACCCGCAGGGACTTCCTGAAAACCTCGCTGGGCGCTGGCACGGTAGCGCTGGCGTCGGGTGTGCTGGGCTGGAACTACGCCTGGGCGCAGGGTAGTGACCGCATCCGGGTCGGCGTCATCGGATGTGGTGGGCGCGGCACCGGAGCTGCCCGTGATGCCGTCAACGCCGCGCCCAACGTGGAAATCTGGGCACTGGGCGACCTGTTCCAGGACCGTGCGGAAGGCGCGTTCAATAGCCTGCAGAACCTTGGCGACCGCTTTAAGGTCACCCGTGAGCGCGTCTTCTGGGGCTTCGACAACTACCTGAAAGTCATCCACAGCGGCGTGGATATGGTCATACTGGCAGAGCCGCCGGGCTTTCGCCCCATTCATTTCAAAGCGGCGGTGGAGGCGGGCAAGCACGTGTTTATGGAGAAGCCCGTCGCCGTCTGCCCCACTGGGGTGCGTATGGTGCTGGAAGCCGCCAATCTGGCAAAGCAAAAGGGGCTGGGCGTGGTGGCTGGTACGCAGCGCAGGCACCAGAAAGGCTACATTGAGACCATCAAGCGCATCCATGACGGAGCGATTGGCAAAATCGTGGCGGCGCAGTGCTACTGGAACCAGGGCGGTTTGTGGAAGTGGGACAGGCAGCCGGGCATGAGCGATATCGAGTGGCAAATTCGCAACTGGCTGTACTTCACCTGGCTGTCCGGCGACCACATTGTGGAACAGCACATCCACAACCTGGACGTCATCAACTGGGTACTGCAAGCCTATCCCGTGAAGTGCATTGGCATGGGCGGGCGGCAGGTGCGCACTGACCCGGCATACGGTCACATCTACGACCACTTCGCCATCGAGTATGAGTATCCGGGAGGTGTGCGCGTGCTGAGCATGTGCCGGCAGATTGACGGCTGTGCTAACCGCGTGGGTGAATACGTCATCGGCACGGAGGGCGTGTCCGACCCTGCTGGCTGGATTCGCGGCAAGGTTCAGTGGCGCAACGAGGGCGGCAATAACCCCTACGTGCAGGAGCATACCGACCTCATCAACAGCATCCGCGAAGGCAAGCCGCTGAACGAGGGTGAGCAGGTCGCGCTGAGCACGCTGACCGCCATTATGGGACGGATGGCGGCATACACCGGACAGGAGGTGACGTGGCACTTCGCGCTGAAGGAGTCCAAACTGAACCTGGTTAAGAACCTGACCCAGTTCGGCGATATGCCGGTGGATGAGGTAGCAATGCCGGGCAAGACGCCGCTGATTTAACGCGGAGAGTCTTTACAACAGCATGGCGGCATTACCGATATTCTTTTCGCAGGTGGTGGGGCATGAGATGGCGTTGCGCCTGCTGCGCCGGACGATTGCCTCTGGAGAGGTGGCGCACGCCTACCTGTTGACTGGGGCGGCAGGGGTGGGCAAACATACGGTCGCCCATGCCTTTGCCGCCGCGCTTGCCTGTCTTTACCCCTCGCTGGAGGGAGAAGCCTGCGGAGAGTGTGAGAGCTGCCGTCGTCTGATGCGCGGGTCGCACCCCGAAATCCATACCATAGCCCCTTACTCCGAGCAGACGCTTATCTGGCAGCTCTGGGATGGGCACAGCGTGCCGCGCGAGGCAAAAGCGCATCAGGTGGGGGTTATCGGGCGCACGATCAACTTTGCTCCGCAATTTGGCAGGCGGATAGTGTATATCTTCACACGCGCCGAAACGCTCACTGAAGCCGCTGCGAACAGCCTGCTGAAGACCATCGAGGAACCACCGCCATACGCCGTGTTTCTGCTGCTCGCGCCGATGCCAGAGGATGTGATTGAGACCATCCGCTCCCGCTGCCAGTGGGTGCCGCTTTATCCTGTGCAGACATCTGTGATCGCTGATTGGCTCATCACCCAGCACGGGGTGGAGCCGTCGCTGGCTCAGCGGGGCGCGCTGTTGTCGCAGGGGTGCCCCGGCAGAGCCTGGTCGTTCGCCACACAACCGCAGGCGATGAAGCTGTGGGACTCTTTGGCAGACCTGGCGTATGCGGTGGCAACGGAACCGCACGGCACAGCCCCGGCACTGGTGCTTGCGGAACGGTTACGCGCACTCGCCAGCATCGATATCTCTCTCCATGAGAAAGATGGCGGCGACGCCGAACCCTCCAGCAAAACCAAAGCCCCCTCTCGCGGCGCGCTGCTGCTAGCGATGGATGCGCTGTGCGCGTGGTTCCGCGATGCGCTGTGGATGGCGTGCGGGGGAGAGACCAGCGGCGTTGTTTATCAGGGGGATGAACCGCGATTGCGGCGCGCCGCCACCGCAATGGGTGTACAGCGGTTGATGCGAACACTGGAAACCATCCTGGACATGCGCCGCGCAGTGGAAGGCAACGCCAACGTGCAGCTGGCTAGCGAAGTGTTGATGATGCGACTGCTTTCCCCCTGAGCAGGTATAATGCACACGGAGGGAAAGCAGATGGCAAACAAGCCTCTGGTCGCCGTGGCGATGAGTGGCGGCGTAGACAGTTCGGTGGCAGCAGCGCTGCTGGCAAAGCAGGGCTATGAGGTCGTGGGCATTACCCTGCAAATCTGGCAGGAGAGCCAGACCGACCCACGCCACAGCGGTTGCTGTTCGCTGGGTGCGGTGGTGGATGCGCGCCGCGTGGCGAAGATACTGGGTATTCCCCACTATGTGCTGAATTTCCGCCAGCAGTTCGCGCAAACAGTGATTGCCGACTTCATCGCGGAGTATCAGCGCGGGCGCACGCCCAACCCCTGCGTGCAGTGCAACCGCTTTGTGAAGTTCGACGCCTTTCTGGAGAAAGCGGACGAGCTGGGCGCACAGTACATCGCCACCGGGCACTACGCTCGGATCCAGTACGACGAAAAGAGCGGACGGTGGTTGTTGCTGAAGGCGGTCAACCACGAGAAAGACCAGTCCTACGTGTTGTTTCCGATGACGCAGGCGCAGCTGGCGCGCACGCTGTTCCCACTGGGGGAGTTGCCCAGCAAGACGCAGACGCGCGCGCTGGCTCGTGAGCTGGGGTTGCCCGTTGCCGACAAGCCGGACAGCCAGGAGATTTGCTTCGTCGCCGAGGCGGGAGGGTATCGCGCTTTTCTGCAGAGACGTGTCCCCGAGTCGATGCGTCCGGGCGAGATACGCGACGTGTACGGCAACCTGCTGGGCAGGCATCCGGGCATCGCCTTTTTCACCATCGGGCAACGGCGCGGTCTGGGGCTCTCGGGGCATCAGGAACCGCTGTATGTGGTGGATATCGACGCCCAGAACAACGTGGTGCTCGTTGGTCCCGAGCGGTATCTCTACTGCCGCCGGTTTCTGGTGGAAGATGTCAACTGGATTGCGGTTGACAGGTTAACGAAGCCACTTGCAGTACAGGCAAGGATACGTTACAATATGCCTGAGGCGCCTGCAACCATCTTCCCGACGGACACGGCAACGTGCGTGGAGGTGGAGTTTGAGTCGCCGCAGCGGGCGATTACGCCGGGGCAGGCGGCGGTGTTTTACCGCGGCGAGATAGTGGTTGGTGGCGGTACGATTTCGAAGCGATTGGAGCAGGAAGAATGGAAGGGTTGATTCAGCTTGGCGTTGTGGTCCTGATTATATTGGCGATTGTGGTGCTGGCGTTGCTGATACCTGTGGTGATTCGCCTGCGTCGCACGGTCACCGAAGCAGAACGTACTATCGTGGAGCTTCGTGGTCAGGCGTTGCCCGCGCTTCAGGAACTGCCTCCTGCCATCAACCGGCTGAATCGTGTTCTGGAATCGACAGATACCATCCTGAACGAAACGCGCGCTGCATTGATGCCTGCGATGAAAGAGGCAGGCGCCACGCTGAACGATGAGGTCATCCCTTCCGCCCGCGACGCGCTGGTGACCATAAGGCACCTGCTGAAAGTGGCGCAGAGTCTCGTCGCGAAGATCGAGCGCATCGAGCGCGTTCTGTCTGTGGTGGACGCGGTCACACGTCCGCAGAAGGTGGCGAAGGCGGTGAAATCGGTAGCTGCTTCGCCCCTGTCCCGTCCGGGTGTATGGATGGAGGCGTTGCGGAAGGGTTTCGCGGTGCTGAAGGGCGAACAACCCACCGAAACTCCACCGTCGCCGGATGGGTCAAAAAACACGGAAGAGCCCCCTGCTGGGGCACAATCTGAACAAGAGAGAGGAGGAGAGAACGATGGCGAACAACTCGGAAGGTGAGCGCACCGTGTTGTTGAGCGTGCTGGCTGGGATTGGCATTGGCGCGATTGTGGGTGCAGTGGTGGCTTTGTTGCTGGCACCCAAGTCGGGACAGGAGACCCGTGAGGAGCTTGCGAAATCCATCGAGAAGCTGAAGGAGAGCGTGTCCGAGCTCTCTCAACGCATCAAGCCCGCTCTGGAGACGGTAGCGTCCACGATACGCCAGAAGACTGCTGGCGGGGAGCAAGCCGTTGAGGCAGGAGAGCATGCCCCGGAGCAAGCGCAAGCATAGTGAACCCGCACAAACCCGTCGCCCGCCCGTGAATCGGGCGGGCGATGTTACAGCTCTGTTCGGTGAGGCACAGGCAGACCTCCCTTCGCTGTTGCCCGCACGTATCCGCCCATGGGTGGGAGGGGGCATGCTGCTGCTGATCGTAGCGGCACTCTACTACGTGCGGGATGTGCTTGTACCGTTCGTCATCGCGTTCGCGATAGCAGGTCTGCTAGATGGTCAGCTGCGTGCGCTCGAGCGTCGGGGCTATTCCCGCCGGATGTCCACCGTGCTGGTATTCATCGCTTTCATTTTGCTGATTGTAGCGTTGCTGCTGTATGTGGTTCCCCTGATTGTCACGCAATTGCAGGGACTCATTAAGGACCTGCCGGGATATATTCGCGGCGCCAACGACTGGTTTCAGGAGGAACTGCAGCCGTTTCTCAAACGGCATCATGCCACCCTTCAGCGCATGAACCTGCCCGAAGACCCCCAGCAGCTGATAGACCGCTACTCGGAGCAGATTAACGCGCAGGTAACAGCGTGGATGAGCAACCTGCTGAACTACGTCACCTCGTTGCTGGGCAAACTGCTGTGGCTGGTGCTTATTCCTATCATTGCGTTCTTTGCGATGGTGGATCTGCCGCGCATCTGCCAGCGCGTGCTGGACATGATCCCCGAGGGTTCACGCGCCTCCGTGCAATCGCTGCTGCGCGCACTGGGCGTGGTGTGGACAGGCTACCTGAAAGGGCTGACTACCGTCGCCATCCTCTACGGCATCACGATGGCAGTTCTCTTCACCCTGCTGGGACTGCGCTACAGCATCGTGCTGGGCACACTGGCTGGTCTGCTGTATCTGGTGCCCTACATCGGCGCGTTGTCCATCGCGCTCACCTCCGGACTGGTTGCCTTTTTCGGAGGGGAGGGGCAGGTGCTGTGGCTGTTCGCGGTGTCGGCGCATTCGTGGAAGTACACCCTGCTGGTGGTGGGCACGGCGATGGTGGTCAATACGCTGTTTGACCAGCTGCTGGTGCCGCGAATCGTGGGCGGTTCGGTGGGGTTGCACCCCATCGCCAGCATCTTCGCACTGATTGTGGGGGCGAAGCTGTTCGGAATCTGGGGGATGTTGCTGGCGATGCCCGTAGCGGCAAGCCTGTGGATTGTCATCCTGGCGCTGTTCCCTTCCCTGCGTCCCAACCACGGGGGGAAAGCAGTGGCGGAGGAACCGCCTTCGGTTTCCTAAGACTCTTCTCAACGACTATCCTGCACTCTCACCACGAGTGTCTGTTGCCGGCGCACCACGACAGGCAGTCCGTGCTGCAACTCTGCGCCGCGTGCGTGCCGCTCCTCCCGCCCCACTCTCACCCGGTAGTTCCGTCCCGTTTTAACGGTAAACCACTCGGGGAACTCGTTCAGGCGGGGATAGTTTATCGGTAGTTTCAGGTATTCGCGGTGGCGGGGCAGGTCGAACCGTAGCACGCCCTGCCAATCGGCATTGGCAGATAGCGCAACGGTCAGACCACCCCCATGGTGGATGGCTCCCACGCACAAATCGGTTCGCCAGGGGCGCGGCACGATGCCCTGGGTGTGGTAGAGCGCGACCATCAGCGCGGTGCGGGCGGTGTTGCCGTCGCCATACCAGCCCTCTACGATGCCGTCCTCCCGTTGCCTGCTGAGAAAATGGGGAAGCACCGCCTCCAGCCAGCGAAAGCCGCCTTCCACGGGCAGGCGGTTCAGCAGCAACAGCGCGCCCTCGATGGAGTCGGCGAAGGAGTCCGCGCCTTCCCATAGCAGATACTGCGGCTGGTGGATGTTCTGCAGGGCGCGCCGCGCTGCGTGGATAAACCCTTCGTCCCCTGTCGCCATGCCGAAAGTGTATACGCCGCTCAGCGCGTAGCCCCAGGTATCGGGTACTGCGCGGGTGCGTACCTCGGCGGTAGAGGCGGTGAGCAGAGCATACCACAAGCCGTCGGTGTTGCGCGCTTTCTCCAGCAAGCGGGTGAACATCTGGCGCAGGGCACGTTCATAGCGGCGCGCCTTCGGCGGGCTCGCCTGCTGCATCATTACGTAAAGCTCCGCCACACCGCCGATAATCTCGTTACCATGGTCGTTCAGGCTCAGCACGTCGCTGATGGGCTGGTGGCGGGAGAAGTCCCACCGGTGGGCGGGTAGTCCGCCGTTGCGCGGGATCATCTCCAGACAGTAGGCGTCGCCGATGCGCTCCGCCCAGCGCAGGTAGCGTTCCTCTTGCGTCATCGCGTAGAGACGGCTGAGCACCTGCAGCAGTTCGCCGTTCACTTCGGTGTCATCGGCAGGCAGGTTGCCGAAATCGGAACGGACGGGGGCGTGTTCGAAGATGGCATCTATCAGCTCGGTCATGCGCTCCGTCCACCAGCCTCTGCCCATCACCTCCGTCATCGGCAGTAAACCGTCCTTACAGTATTCCGCCGCGCCGAAAATCAGGCGTCGGATGTCCACGTCGGGATACACGAACGCCTTTTTCTCGAGGTCGTACCAGTCGGGCAGCGCTCCCACGCGGTTGGTGAGTTTGCGTTCGCTGTCGAAGGTGCGTTTCAGGTCGCCGAGTCGCTCGAGGGCGATGAAGTGGGCGGTGAGATACAGGAAGGGCATCAGGTCGGCGGCGTTGTCGTTGGGCGCCCACACGCGCTGGTCGGTGCGGCGGGGCAGAAGGTGGGTCTCCTTATCGCGGATTGCCCACCAGCCATCCAGCACGCCCAGCGCGCGGCAAAAGGCACGTCGGGCAATCTCTCCCCGACGCAGTGCCTCCTGCACCGGCTCCCGTTGCGTGCGCCATGGGGCGACTGTGCCCAGCACCTGCGGCAGCATCGCCCACCAGCGGCTGCCCACGAACACGTGTCCGCCCGGGTGCGTGTCGAAGTGAAAGTTCTGCTCCGCCCGAAAGACGCGATACGCCTGCCGTATCTCCTCCACCGGCTGTCGGGCAATCTCGACGGGAAAGCCTCCTGGCGCGCGCTCTTTCTCTCCCAGCTCGCACAGCAGCACGCGCGGCGCAACGCAGGCGAAGATGTCGGCAAAGTCGAAATGCTCCTCCAGCCCCGCAAAGTTCCAGCAGGGACAGTGCCCGTTCTTCATGTTCTCCACGGTGGTCAGCCAGCCGCTGCTGCAGGCGAGGCGCACCCGCTCGTCCAGCGCGGCGACGTACATGGTGGTCTCTCCGCCCAGCGACAGCCCCACCACGCCGATGCGTCTGGCGTCCACCTCCGGTCTGCTCACCAGATAGTCGATACAGCGCAGGCTATCCCACACGCGCTCACCCATCAGCGACCAGCTGGCGTGTTGCAGGTCGTGCGAGCCGATGTCGGGCGCGATGACTACATAGCCCAACTCCGCCAGCGTGCGTCCGTACCAGTACAGCCCCTCGCCTTTAACCACTTGCTCGCCGCTGCCGCCGTGCCCGTGCAGCGCCAGCACCGCAGGCACTTTGCCCCGAACCTTCCATGGAGTCGCCATCCATGCGTGTACGCGCCGGTCCGGCAGGGTTTGCAGGGTGATTTCCTCCAGCATGTATCCCCCTGCTGACACCTCGATGCGCCGAAGCACCTGCGGCTGCAGCGGCACGCGCGGTGGCGGTGTCCCTCCCATCATGAGTTCCATCAGCTTCTGGCGGCACTGCGCCTGCCACTGCCGCGCTTCGGCTGGCGTGCGTGCGGAAAAACGCAGACGCCTTACCATCCAACACCTCCGTTCGTGCATCTATTTCTTGGCTGAACCGCAGGCTCCTGCGCCACAGTGCAGGCAGGCAAGCAGTGGTTGCCGAATATGCTTGCCAGAGATGACCCATTGCGAAGATGGAGGCGTGAAAGACCGCAGTGACAACAAAGGATAAAGCCATCGATACCCTGCTCTCCACCGATGTGGGGGCAGAGGTCGACGACCAGTGGGCGATTGCCCATCTGGCCTTAAGCCCGCGCGTGAATCTGCTGGGCATTGTCACCACGCATACCCCTTATCTGACGGCGCAACGCTCCGCCGAGATAGCGCAGGAGGTGCTGCACCACCTGCCGATACAGGAAAAACCGCCTGTGGTGCCCGGCTCCAGCACACCACTGGAGAGCGTGGGCAAGCCGCAGCAGAACGAGGGGATCGAATTCATTCTGGAAACGGCGCGACATTACTCGCCAGAGAAACCGCTGACGCTACTAACCATCGGCGCGGCGACCGATGCTGCCTCGGCTCTGCTGTTGGACCCTTCGCTGGCGCAGCGGGTGCGGATGGTGTCGATGGCGTTTCACAGCGTGCCGAACGGCGGGCGCGAGTTCAACGTGCAGAACGACCCCAAAGCATGGCAGGTGATTCTGGAAACCTCCGTGCCGCTCACGATTGGCTGTGCGGAGATGTGTATCCGCTGTCTCACTCTTTCGCGCGAACAGGCGAAGGAGCGGTTTGGTGGAATCAGCGCGGCGGCAGACTATCTGGTGGGATTGCTGGAGTGGTGGTTCGCCGAGCATCCCGACCTGTGCCGCCAGACGACGGGCAGGGAGGACGCCTGGCCCATCTGGGATGAGACGGTCACCGCGCACCTGCTGGGTTTGACCGAAGTGGAGCTTCTGCCCCGCCCCCGTCTGCTGGACAATCTGGATTTGGAGTTCCCTGTCGGCGGAGATACCGTCCGATGGATTAAGGCGGTGCGTGCCGACGCGCTCTGGAGCGACCTGATGGCGTTGTTGCGGGGGTAAGGCGCGTTGGCGCCGGTGCGAGCCTGACCGCCTGTTCCCGCGGCAGAGGGCAAACCGATGTTAAATACCGCAGAGGCACCCGCCACTCATCAAGGCACCATGACGACGGGCAAGCGAGCAAAGCTTCCCCGGTCCGCTCTGCTCGCCGCGGCAGGCGGTATCCTGCTCGCGCCTTTGGTGTGCGTCTGGGTCTTCCGCAGCGAAATCCTGTATCGCTCGGCGGATTTAGCCTCGAGCTCCCTGCCTGTTGCTGCCGTTGTGGTGTTGCTTGGGCTGTTGCTGGTGCGTCGTCTGTTTCCCCTGCTGGGCAGGCGCGAGGTGTTGTGGATGTACGCGGTGGTGACTGCCACCGTTGGCATCTCGACGATGGGCATGGTGCAGTTTCTCGTCACCACGCTGGCTGCGCCGTTCTGGTTTGCCAACGCAGGCAACCGATGGGAGGAGTTCTGGGCGCATATCCCCGCGTGGGTCGCGCCGCGCTCGCCAGAGGTGGTGAAGGGGTTCTTTGTGGGGCAATCCAGTCTCTATCTACCGCAGGTGTGGAAGGCGTGGCTGGTGCCAGTGCTGGTGTGGGCGGGTTTCGTCGCGGTGTTGCTGGTAGCGCAGTTCTGTCTGGCAGCGGTATTCAGCCTGCACTGGGCGAGGCGTGAACGCCTCACCTTCCCGATGCTGCAGCTGCCGCTGGTGCTTACCCAGGAGAGGTCTGCCCGCAAACCGATGCTCTGGGTGGGCATCGCGCTGGCGGTGGGGATTCAGGGGCTGAACGCCTTACACTATATGGTTCCATCGGTGCCCGAACTGCGCGTGTTGCCTACCGAAATCGGCAGCCGACTGCCCCCGCCCTGGAACGGGATAGGCACGCTCTACCTGACCTTTTACCCGAGCGTCATCGGGCTGTTCGCACTGGTTCCCACGAATATCCTCTTCTCCTGCGCCTTCTTTTTTGCGTTGTCGAAGGGGGAGAACCTGATGGCAGGGATGTGGGGGCTGAATCAGGCGGGTGGTGGAGGCTCCGGATTTCCCTATTCGGGGGAGCAGGCGCAGGGAGCCATTGTGGCGCTCGCACTGGTGGTGGCGTGGTCTGCACGGGAGAGGGTGGTCGAATCTCTGCGCCACCCGATAGAAAGGCTGTGGTGGGTGGCTTTCGCAGCCTCGCTGGCGGTGTTAATCGCCTTTGGCATCGCGCTGGGTCTGCGTCCGGCGACGGCGGTGACGCTGTTTGTGGTCTTTTTTCTGTGCATGGTGAGCATCGGCTGGCTGAGGGCGGCACTGGGACCCATCTGGAACCCCGGCAACGACGTGGCGTGGTGGACGCGCGCGCTGGTGCGCTCGCCCATGCCGGTTCCAGAGGGAGTGGGGCTGGCATACCTGCGCTGGTTCTCGTTTGGCGACTTCCGGGCGCACGCCCTGCCGACCTACTCCGAAATGCTGGTGCTCGCGGACACGGTACGCATTCCCCGCAAGCCTTTTCTGGTGCCGCTGGGCATTGCTTCCCTGCTGAGCATCTTTGCCAGCCTGTGGATTGCGCTGGATGTGTATTACCGCTACGGCGCAGCATCCGCCGTCACCGACCAGTGGCGCACCTATCAGGGCAGGCTGGCGTTCGATACCCTGCGTTCCCAGCTGAACGGTCTTGCACCTCAGCCCGACACTGCGCAGCTACTGGCGGCGGGATGGGGGGCGGTGTTCGTGCTGTTGCTACAGGCGGCACGGCATCAGTTCCTGTGGTTTCCCCTGCATCCGGGCGGGTTCGTGATGGCGCAAAGCGGCGCGTTGGAGTGGATGTGGGTGCCCATCGTGATTGCTGGTGCGGTGAAAGCAGGGGTGTTGAGGGCTGGCGGATTGCGCCTGTACGAAAAGGCGGTGCCTTTCTTCATCGGGCTGATTGTGGGCGACTACGCGGTGTGTGGCGTGCTGGCGTTTGCCAGCTGGTTCTTCCATATCCCCCTTTACAAACCGTTTCCAGTGTGAGGTGAGACATGTCGGACCTTCTGCCCCGCCTGCTTCATCCCGCTTTCTGGCACTGGCAGCGACAGCCGGCGGAAATGTACGGCTTCTGGCACTGGACAGGTTCGGAAGATTTGCGCGGGGCGGTACACCGCACGGGAGCGAATGCCACCTCACTCCATTTGCCGCTGCACCTCCTGAAAGAGGAACGCGCTCGATACGGCGTACGCCCTTTGCCCGCGCCGGTGCAGGTATCTACCCGCCGCAGCATGGTGCTGGAGTTTGACGCACCAGCGGGTCTGACACAGGTCAACCTGCTGGTAACCACCTCCAACTCACACGCCGAGGCGGTGGGGGAGCTGTTTGTGGCGAAGGCTTCCGCGACGCCACTCGCGCGGGCGCACACAGAGCCACGCCGCCAGCCACACCTGGTGCTACAACCGGCAAAGCCACTGCCCGCAGGGAGGTACCGGGTGCGCATCGGGGTGCGCAAGTCTCACGCCCACGTGTGGCTGGGACAGGCGGTGCAGGAGGATACTCTGGTACGCATGGGTGACCTGACCCTGCGCGGATGGGGCATCATCGGCGAGTGCCGGGACGCCGGTGGGAAAGTGCGGTTCTTTACTCGCGCGTCGCGTCATGACACACCTGTGCCGCTGGGAACGTCCACTTTTGCAACGCTGGCAAACCTGCGCGTCGATGCTGGAGCTGGCATCGGCGAACACAATAACGCCTTCTTTGTGGTGTATCCCGACTGGTTCTGGCAGATGCATCCGCAAGCCGCCATGCGCGACCGCGACGGCAATATCATCCGCGCGGGTGAGAACCCATGGATTGCCTTCGATGACCCGGTGCTGACCGACGCCACCCTGCGCCAGATGCGCGAAACCGTGCCCCTGTTGCGCCAGCAAAAGCGGGTGCGCTACTGGGTGATTGGCGGTGAACAGGGCTACCCGGATTACTTCGGGTTGCCGGAAGGGGATTTTCGCCCCGAGTCTCTGGCGCATTACCGCGCCTGGTGCCGGCAACACGGTTTACCGGAAAACGGAGACGTTGCGCAGTGGCGGCGGTTCCGCGAAGCGGTGATGACCGAACGATTCGCCCTTTACACCGCACACCTGCGCCAGTTGGACGCAACCCGCCCCGTTTTCATCCCCACGCACGGCAACCCATTCGCGCTGGATTTCCGCGTGAAGATGGGCTATCCCCTTACCGACCTGGCGGGTGCGGCGGATGGCTTTGAGGCAGGTCCCATCTCCATAGACGACGACGCGGAACGACTTCACCGCCTGACGCTGGATATGCAAACGTCGTTCGGGGTGATGGTGGTGGCGCCGCGTCTGGCGAACAAGCAGCTGGACAGCAGAGCACAGGGCGGCGGCAGGAGCTTTTCTCCCGCATCCGCACGACGGGCGGTGTATGAAGCGCTGGGAATGGGCGTGTGGCATATCGGGCTGGTGCAGTGGAGAGGCTCCCTGCCGGACGGAGAGTGGGGCATCAGCGGCACTCCCGCGGAAGCGGCGTGTAAACGCCTGTTTGGGGAACTGCGGGCGGCTGCGCTGTGGCTGGAAGGGTGTGCCCGCCTGCAACCGCAGGTGGGCATTTTTATCTCGGACGCGACATGGCGGCGGTGGTGGCAACACCGGTGGACTCTGCTCTATAACGTTGCCTGCTCGCGGGGATGGCATACGCTGTTTGTGCATGATGCACAGTGTGACGCCGACCTTGCGCGGGCGGTGCCCGTTTTGCTCAGCGTGGATAACCCTGTGCTCTCAGCGCAGGCTCACCGCGCGCTGGGCGAGTATTTGCGGGCGGGGGGAAAGGTGGTTGCGGTAGGCGCACTGGCGGAAAAGGACGAGCACGGTAACGACCTCGCACTGTTGCCAGGCAATATCATCCGCCTGTCCGATGACGCGCCGGGCGAGCCGGTAACCGTTAGCCACCAGACCTCCACCGACCGCGGGGCTGCCACCTGGTCTGTGAAGGTGCGTCCTTTGCCCGTGGAACAGATAGAACGGCAGCTGGAGCAGATGGCGCTATTGCGCCCAGTACAGGTAACCAACCCCGATGATGCAGGCTGGGCAAAAGGCGTGGAGTGTTTGCCTCTCGCCGACGGCACGAATCTGGTGGTGGTGTTGCTCCATCGGACCAACTTTGCGCGTGAGGTGCAGGTGTCGCTCGACTCACAGTTGCTGCAGGGGAATGAACCGGGCTACACGGTGCGCGATGCCATCAGCGGGCAGGTGCTCAGCCGCAAGCTGCCGGTTCGGGTGTCGCTGCAGCCTTTCGGCACGCGCCTGCTGGTGCTGGAGCGGGAGGCGTCCCGCGCAGTGTGCGAGGCGCAAATCCTTAACGCAGAGAACACTATCAGACACTGGCGCAGGCTCGGCGTGGACACAGCCGCCTTCGAGGCATGGCTTGCTGCCGCACACTCGCACTGCGGGGCGCAGCGCTTTGCCAAAGCCTTTGCCCTGTCGAGGCAAGTCACCGAAAGCCTGGCGATACGTCCTGCGGTGACCCGAGCGGGCAGCGAGTGGCGGATAGAGGCGACGGTCTGGCAGCCAGATGGGAAGCCTGCCGCGAGAGCGCAGGTGCGGGTGCGGCTGGTTCCCGATACCTTCCGCTGGCGCACGATGGAACCCCAGGCAGATGGCCGGTACTCCCTCGTGCTGAAAGAAAGCGACGTGCCTCGCGTGTACAACCCGATGGAGGCGAAATATATGGCTCTCACGGATGGTCTTCTGTTTGTGATCGAGGCGCGTCTGGGTAGCCGTCGGGGAGGAGCCTGGTGGACCCTGACGAGGGGTTAGCCTTTCAGAGGCAGAAGGCTCGGCGGGAGCCTCGCCCTTGTATAATTGAAGGCGGGAAGGGGCACTCTGTCCTCGCCCTTGGCGATGCACGCCGATCTCCGGATGAGGTTTCATCTGAGCGTCTAGGGCGAACCTCGTGGTGAACTGCTACTCTTTGCCAGCGTCTCCTGCGCGTGATGAGCAAAGCGCGGACGGCGGCGGGTGCTGGTCGGGCGAGGTCTGAAGCGCAGCACGGATTGCCTGCTTTCGGGGTAACTGGTATAATGAGGCGGGTGATGGAGGATGTCGCAGGCAGCAACGGTGAAGCCGACCAAGCAAACTGCGCCTGCCCGGCGCAGGTTCACGCTGCAAGAGTATCACTGGCTCGTGCAGCAGGGGTTCTTCGGCGATGACCGCGTGGAACTCATCGACGGGGAGATTGTGCGCATGGCTCCAACAGGACCGGAACACAGTATCAGCACCGACCGCATTGCGGGGCATCTGGTGCTGTTGCTATCGGGCAAGCCGTACTATGTCCGCATTCAAAATCCCCTCGCTATCGGCGACCACGAGCCCGTTCCGGACGTGGCGGTAGTGCCCGGCAGTCCCGAAGACTACCGTCAGGCGCATCCCAGCACCGCCCTGCTGGTGATAGAAGTGGCGGACACCTCGCTGGAGTATGACCGCACGGTGAAGGCGAGCCTGTATGCCAGCGCGGGCATCCCCGAATACTGGGTGGTGAACCTCGTAGAGCGTCGGCTGGAGGTCTACTGCGAACCCACCTCGCCTGCACCCGAGACGCCGTTTAACGCGCTCTATCGGAGTCTGCGAATCTATCATCGGGAAGAGAGCATCTCTCCGCTGTTCGCCCCAGATGCCAGTGTGAAGGTGGGGGAACTGATTCGCTAAGGTTTCTTCTCTAGCCATTCCCCGTACAATTGCCGTGTTTATCTCTTGCCGTCTTGCCAGAATATAGAGTGTAACGCAATACCAGGGATGGAGTGCGCAGGATGGCAAGCCGGAAGTGGACACCTCTATTGTTCCCACGAAGCTGGCAGCTGGTAGTGGTAGAAGTGCCCGCCGACCAGCTGGAACACATTTCGCGTCGCAACCGCCAGATATGGCGTCAACTGGTTCATGTAGACCCAGATCTGGCTCGCGAGGTGGAGCCGTTCCTCAACTTCTGCCTTGCCAATGGCAATCCATCAGATTCGGTGATTCATAATACGCTGTAAGGATCGATATCCACCTGCAATGCACCCCCCTGCGGATACGACATCCCGCCCAGCGCACAGTGCAGCAAATCGGGCAACGCTTTTGGTTGATAGCACTTGACCAGGCAGTGCCACCGCCACAAGCCGCGTAAACGGGCTATAGGAGCCTGTACCGGCCCCAAAACCTCCGCTTCGATATGCTCCGACTGTATCACGTCGCGGATCCTGTCCGCTGCCCTGCGGCTCATCTCCTCCGCTTTCGCCTCTTCGGGATGGGTGGCGAGTATATTCGCCAGCCGCGAGAAAGGTGGGTAGCGCAGCTCCTCGCGGTGCGCGATTTCACGTTCATAAAACTGCAGGTAGTCGTGAGTAGCTGCGGTCTGTACTGCCTCGTGTTCAGGGTTGAAGGTTTGCACGACAACCTCACCCGGCTGGTGTGCCCTGCCCGCTCTGCCAGCCACCTGCGTGAGCAGCTGGAAAGCCCTTTCGCCGGCGCGGAAGTCGGGGATATGCAACGCGGTATCCGCACTCACCACGCCCACCAACGTCACATCTGGAAAGTCCAGTCCCTTCGCCACCATCTGCGTGCCGATGAGCACGTCCGCTTCGTGTGCGCGAAAGCGCGCCAGCAACACGTGGTGCGCGCCCTTTCGGGTGGTGGTATCGCGGTCCATGCGCAGCAGGCGCGCCTCAGGGAAAAGCTGCTGTACCTCCTCCTCCACCCTCTGCGTGCCCAGCCCGAAGGGGTAAATCTGCACCGCGCCACACGAAGGACACTTCTCAGGCACGCTTCGTCGGTAGTCGCAGTGGTGGCAGCGCAGGGAATGGTCTACCTTGTGATAGGATAAGGATACCTCGCAACGATGGCACTTCACCACGTAGCCGCATTTTCGGCACATCACAAACGAGGCGTACGCCCGACGGTTCAGGAACAGAATGACCTGCTCGCCCCGCCGCAGGCGTTCGGCAATCGCCTGCGCCATCTGCTGGCTGAAGACGCCTCCTCGCGCCCTCGGGGAATCGCGCATGTCCACCACGTGCACCGCTGGCAGGGGACGCCCTTCCACGCGCGTAGGCAGGTGCAGGAGTGTGTGTATCCCTTGCTGTGCCTCATAGAACATCTCCACCGACGGCGTGGCACTGCCCATCAGCAGCACCGCACGCTCACGACGTGCCCGCTCCAGAGCCACCGTGCGGGCATGGTAGCGCGGCACGTGCTCCTGCTGTTTGTACGCCCCCTCGTGCTCTTCGTCTATCACAATCAACCCCAGATTCTCCAGGGGGGCAAACACCGCCGACCGCGCCCCCACGACCACTCGCGCCCGCTGCTCGCGTGCCCTGCGCCACTCGTCAAATCGCTCCCCTGCCGATAGCGCGCTGTGCAGCACCGCCACCAGATTGCCGAATCGCGCCTTCACCGCCTCCACCACCTGCGCCGCCAGCGCGATTTCGGGCACCAGAATCAGCGCGCTGCGCCCCCGCGATAACGCCTGAGATACCGCCCGAAGATAGACCTCCGTCTTACCACTGCCCGTCACGCCGAACAGCAGGAAACTGCGATGCTCGCCCGACTCGATCGCCTGCCCGATGGCGGACAGGCATCGCTCCTGGTCGGGAGTGACCTGTAGAGGTGCATCTGTGCCCGACGGGCTTATCTTGCCAAACGGTGAGCGGTAAACGGGCACATCGGCGAAATCCACCACCCCCCGCATCTGCAGGCTCTTCAGTGCGCTGGCGGAGACCCCCACCTGCCGCAGCAGCTCCGCCATCGGCAGCATCTCCTCCTGCGCCACAGCCAGCGCACGCAACAAAGCCGCCTGCGCCGGAGCGCGCGAGGCGCACGCCTCCGCCAGATTCTCTGCCTGCTCGGGTGGGATGTTCAGGCGAACATGTCTCAGCACACGCGCTCTGGCGGTTGCCGCCGCCAGCACGTTCTTCTGCTCCACCAGCCCACGCCGCTTGAGCCGGTAGATGGCGGTGTTGAATAACGTCGCGCCCAGCTGCGCTTTCGCCGTCGCTTCCGGTAATTGACCTCCTGCCGACTGCAGCAGCTCCAGCAGGCGACGTTCTGGGGCGTTTGGGGAGAGTTCCCACAGCTCCTGCTGCTGCACCTGCGGCGTGAGGCAGAGCACGCGCTGCACCTTCGCCACCATCTCGGTGGGCGCAAGCAGGCGCACTGCCGCCGCCAGCCCGCAACGGTATTCCTGTGCCAGCCACTCCGCCAGCGCGAGGCGGTTCTCATCCAGAGGCAGGCTGCCTTCCACCACGTCGATAACCTGCTTGAGCTTTCCCGCCTCGCGAGGGTCCATCAGGTAGCGGCGCGCCACGTAGCCCAGCACCTCCTGCCCGCTGAACGGCACCAGCACGCAGCTACCCACCTGCACCTTCGGCTCCAGCGCGCGCGGCAGCACATAGGTAAACACCTCCTGTAGCGCCGCAGGCAGGTCCACCACCACGTCCACGACCGGTTGTTGCAAACGGCTCACGCTCTCCATCCGCAATACCCCGAGGGATATTGTATCCCTATTTGCTGTCTACGCAAAGGGGATGAAAAGACTGTAATGCATTTCGTGCAAAAAGCGTCTATAATACAGGTGGGAGGGGAATAGCAATGCGCGCCCTGTTGGCTCTGCTCACAACTGGTATCTTGTGCATGGCGTGGCTATTACCGACGGCGGCGCAGCAACCGGCGAACGTGCCTGCGGCGCTGTCCGGTGGGGATTCGGCGTACCTCCGCTACACCGACGTGTTCATCGGTCGCAACACGCGCGGTCCCTATCTGCTCTCGTGGAAAGGAGTGCTGAACCGAAGCGAGCGCGTGGTGGTGGATGGGCGCACGCTCACACGCGGAGAGGAATACACCATCGATTACGCGGCGGGCACACTGACCTTCACGCAACCGCTGCGCAACGGGAGCATGGCACAGGTAACCTATGAGGTGGACGCGAAGACCGCTCAGCGCAATCCGCGGACGCTGCAACTGCCGCTGGACATGGAGCTGCTGAACGCCGCGCGGGGCAAACTCGCCCTGACCGGTGCCTACTCCGCCTCGCTGGATAAGCCCGGCAAAGAGACCACCCTGCTGGGTCTGACAGGCGAACTGTTGCCTGCGGGAAGCACCCAGATTAGCGCGACCTTCATGACCGACCCCAACGCGCGAGGGCGAATCGATGACAAAAGCGGACTGCGCCTGCAGGCAACTGCTAAGAGCGACCTCGCCGAATGGACGCTGAGCTACCTGCGTACCGGGCGCGAGTTCGCCGGCGCGCAGGCGTGGAAAGTAAAGCCCGATACCGATGCGTTCAGCACCGCGCTGAAGATGATGCTGAGCCAGCGGCTGAACCTGTCGCTGGGTTACCAGCAGAGCGAACTGGGTGGCGCGAAGGCGGCGGGCACGTCCGCTACCCTCGCCTATAACCCTGCGGAGGGCATCCGCGCCGTGGTCTCCTACCTGAATCAGGAGAACCCCCTCGCGACCGTGACCACCACCTCCGCATCGGTGAGTATGCATCGGGGCGCGCTGGCGGCGGGCATCGAGCGGCACACACAGGAACAGCAAAGCCTGCTGCAGGGGCGTTCGGAAGTCACCACCGACCGCCTGACGGCGCAGGTGAACCTTACTCCAAATACGCAGGCGCAGGCGTTGCTGGAGCAACAGAAGCTGACAGGCATGCAGGGCGCCACGGAACGCTCGGCCGCCGCGCTGGGAGTTACCACCTCTCCTGCACAGGGTGTGCAGGTGCGCACGGGCATCCGCTACGACGAAATCGGTGAGAAGCAGCAGACGGAACTGAGCCTCGGGTTGGAAGCGAAGCCGTCTTCCACCTATCGGCTGCTGGGCAGCTACATGCAGCGACAGGGAGAGCTGGGCGACCGCGCTACGGCTACCAGTGTGCGTGTGGTCAGCACTCCTCGCCCAACCCTGCAGCTGGAGACCGGGGCATCGCTGGAAACCACAGGCGAGCGGGCATCGCTGAAGCGGGACGTATTACTGGCGTTGCAGCCATGGCAGGGTATTCGGCTGGAGACCGGGGTGCAGGGTCGCTATGCTGGTGAGCGGGAGGACTATGTACGCACCCTGCGGGCGCAGATTGCTCCCAACCGCACGTGGCGTCTGGAAGCCACCCATCGGCTGCGCTTGCAGGAGGGCACGGTGCCGCCGGAGACGTGGGGGCTTGCGCTGAGTGTACAGCCGTCGCAGTCGCTCAGCGTCACGGGCAGCTACACGCGCAACCCGGAGGACAACAAGGGCAACATCAAACAGCAGGAGCAAGCAGACGTGAAGCTGCAGGCGCAGATGAACGCACTCACCCTGCGGGGAAGCCTGGGTGTGCGCCGTGACCTGCTCAACAGCACAAACATGACGCTGGCGGATGTGGCGATCATCTACCGCTTCTCGCCGCTGATGGAGATCTTGACGGGCTACCAGCTGAGCCGGCAACAGACCACCAGCGAGCTGGCGGCGCACACCTATCGACTCGGTTACCGCTATGCGCTGAGCGATGTGTTCAACGTCAGTCTGGAAGGCTCACTGACCACCTACCAGCGCGACCGCATCTTCCAGCCGAGCCAGACCGAGTACGAGGCGCGGTTGAAGCTGGGAGTGAAGTTTTAGTCTGGCGGGAACGGTCATTCTGTAACCCCACTACCCTTCTGACCGCAGCGAGGAGGCGGAGACCCTTTGCTGGCTCTCTCAGTGAAACGACTTGAGGTGCTTCGCAGGTGCGCGGCATCACTGACAGGTGCTGTCACAATCGCAGCAAGAGCAGTCTCCTCCCAGAGTTTTCATCCGACCACGTCGCAGTACACATCGAACCTTAAACGCCTTTTAACACCGATGCACCTCGGAACCAGTTGACTCTCCTCGTTACCGGTGCTAAGATTTATTGGCAAATCTACGTCAAGAGGAGGTATCGGGCAATGTCCAGAAAGGCTTTTACCCTGATTGAACTGCTCGTGGTGATAGCGATTATCGCGATACTGGCAGCCATCCTGTTCCCGGTATTCGCGCAGGCACGTGAGCAGGCACGCAAGACCAGCTGCCTGTCCAACACCAAGCAGATTGGTCTGGCTTCGATGATGTACGCGCAGGACTACGATGAGATACTTCCGGAGACGGGATGGGTAGGTCCATGTAGCGCGCCTCAGTCGGAGGGCTGTCGTGTGGTCACGGATGGCTCAGACCCCTACTGGAGCGGCGTGTTTGCCTTCCCGCTGGCGATTATCCCCTACAAGAAGAACTATCAGATTCTCGTATGTCCCAGCGACCCGGACCGTGGCGGTTTCAGCAAATTCGGCTCCACTTGCTACGAGTTGCAGCTGTTAGCCGCGGGCGTTCCCGGCGCGTACCCCGGTATCCGCAATGTGGTCAACGGGATGCGAGACGTGCTTCCCCTGTCGTACGCAGGAAACTACCTGCTCGCCGGAGGCTACTACATTAGCTGGGATCAGTATGACTGCCGCAAGATGTTGCCGATGGCGTCCATCCAGTTCCCAGCCCAGACATTCTATGTAACCGACGTCGGCAGCCGCATCGAGCCCAACGGCAACGCCTTTGCGGGCTGGTACATCGCACCGGGCTACGACAACGGCGCGCCAAACCGCCGATGGCCTAAGGGACAGCGCCACATGGGTGGGCGCAACTGGATTTTCGCCGACGGGCATGCGAAGTATTACCGCGACCCCGCCCTGACCAACCCCGACGGCACACGCAAGTCGCAGGCACAGCTCATCTGCGAGTACGAGCGCATGGGCATCTATACCTATCCGCAGGGACAAACCTGTCAATAAAGCGTAAACCATTAGCGTCGCGCAGGAATGGCTCCTGCGCGACGTTTTTATCCCGCAAGGACGCTTCCCGCTCTCTGCCGAATCTCGCCGCCAGAGAAACGAATACGGAGGTATTCCAGTCATGCGATGGTTTCTGTTAGTGATGTCCGTCATCTTGTTCACAGGAGGTATAGCTGCGATGGCAGAGCGTGATGTGTACAATGTGCGCGATTTCGGTGCGAAAGGCGACGGCAAAACCGATGATACCGCTGCCTTTCAGCGCGCACTGGACGAGGCGGGCAAGGCGGGCGGCGGCGTGGTGTACGCCCCAAGGGGAAATTACCTGTTCAAAGGGCACCTCGTGGTGCCCAATGGCGTCACCCTGAAAGGCGTGTGGGAGTCGGTACCCGCACATAACGGCATCCGCGACGCAGGGTTGCCCAAACCCACCGATGACGGTACGACCTTTCTCATCACCGGGGGCGCGGGCAGTGAGGAAGGTGCTGCCTTCATCACCCTGAACACCAACAGTACCCTGAAGGGCGTGGTGCTGTACTATCCCGAACAGAAGACCGACGACGTGCCCACTCCCTACCCGTGGGCAATCGCCATGCGCGGCAAGAATCCTGCTGTGCTGGATGTGGAGATGCTCAACCCCTATAACGGCATCGACGCCACCCAGAACGAGCGCCATCTGATACGCAACGTGCATGGTCAACCCCTGAGGCGGGGGGTGCTGGTGGACCAGATATACGACATCGGACGCATCGAGAACGTGCACTTTAACCCCTGGTTCAGCATGAAGCCCAAACTGTTCGAGTGGCAGATGCAAAACGGCGAGGCGTTCATCTTCGGACGCAGCGACTGGCAGTACGTTTTGAACACCTTCTGCTACGGCTACAAGGTGGGCTACCGATTCACCCAGACGAAAGCAGGGGTGTGCAACGGCAATTTCCTGGGCATCGGCGCGGACGACTGTCTGGTAGCGGTGCTGGTGGAGCAGACCGCGCCAATGGGGGTGCTGATTACCAACGGCGAGTTCGTCTCGTTTCGCGGCAGCGACCCCACCATGGTGCGCGTCGCCCCCACCCATTCGGGCACGGTGCGCTTCGTCAACTGCGCCTACTGGGGACCCAACAAACAGATTGCGGTGATTGAGGGCAGTGGCACGGTTGGCTTCTCCGACTGCACATTCATGCAGTGGGACAAGGACAAGGAGGGACGCGCAGCCATTCAGGCACGCGGCGGCACGGTGCTGGTGCGGGGTTGTGAGTTCCGCGACGACCGCCCGCAGGTGGATATCGGGGAAGGAGTGCGTCGCGCCGTTATCACGGACAACGTGGTCACGGGTGAGGTGCGCATCACGAACCGTTCTGCCGGAGCGGTGCAAATCAGCGGCAATGTCGGCGCTGCAACGCGGTAGCGTGTTCTTCCCAACGGCGAAGCTTTCGCAAGGAATCCTGCCGTTGCCGTAGAACAGGTTACCGGCAAGTATCTTCATGAGGGAGGGGAGGAGTAAACACCCATGTTCCGTTTGATGCCAGTGTTCTCGATTGCCATGCTGTTTGTCTTGTTGCCCCTGACTGCATCATGGTCACAGAGCCTTCAGGCAGGCGCAGCTCGTGTGAAGATAACCCCGGAGAAACTACCATATCTGGCTGGCTACAGCGCCAACCGCCGTGCGGAAGAGATACACGATGACGTGTATGCCACTGCGGTGGTGATTCAGGCGGGCGAGGTGAAGATGGCTATCGTCTCCTGCGACCTGATTGGACTGCTGTACCCCGCAGTGCAGGAGATACGCAGCAAAGTCGCCTCTGTACCGGCCTCCCACATCATCATCGCGGCGACCCATACGCATAGCGGTCCGGACAGCATCGGTCTGTGGGGACAGCCAGAGCAGGGCGTGTCGGGTGTGGATAAAGAGTGGTACGCCCAGATGAAGCAGAAAGTGGCAGACGCGATTGAAGAGGCAGCAAAGAATCTGCAACCGGCAGTACTGCGTGTTGCCAGTGGGGAGGGCGTGACGGGCGTTTCCCGCAATGTACGCGTGGCGGAGATACTGGATACCTCCATTGCGGTGTTGCAACTGCGAAACGCCAGCGATAACAAGACCATTGCCACCATCGTGAACTACGCGGTGCACCCCGAGCTGATGAACATTCGCTCGCTCACCTCCGACATCGTGCACTATATGCGCCAGACCATCGAGGGCGCGGAGGGCGGCATCGCCCTGTTCCTGAACGGTGCACTGGGCGGCATGGTCACTGTCGACTCGCCCGGCAACGACTGGAGGGAGTGTGAGCGCGTGGGTAACGCGCTGGGACAGGCAGCTCTGAACGCACTGAAGAATGCTACCGAGCTGAAGGAGGCATCCCTGTCCATACGACGCGCTGAAATCACCATTCCTGTCGAGAATGAGCAGTTCAAGCAAGCAGCGAGAGCCGGACTGTTCCCCGAACCCGTCCTGCAAACCGATGAGGTCGTTACCGAAGTGATGCATGTGACGCTGGGTCCGGTGGAGATGGTTACTCTGCCCGGCGAGGCGCTGCCGAACATCGGCTTCCAGATAAAGCGACACATGAAGGGGAACCCGAAGCTGGTCATCGGTCTGGCAAACGACGAGCTGGGGTACATCCTCTCTGAGGCGGATTACGGGCTGTCGCTGTATCGCTACGAAACCAGCATGAGCGTTGGCGAGAAAGCGGGGCGGCTGGTTGCGGACGCGCTCATCGCGATGGCAAAGCAGTCGCCTCCTGCGGTAGCGGAAGCAGCGAAATCGCCGGTAGCCGCTTTCTTTGACAATCTGCCATCACGCTTCCGCCCCGAACGGGCATACGGTGCTAAGGTGCTGTACCGCATCACGATTACCGGAGAAGGCGGTGGCGTGTGGGAGATCGAGATTGCCAACAACAAGTGTAACGTCCGCCGCGGAGCATCCGGTGCGCAGGCAGACGTGACCATTACCACCAACGCGCAGACGTTCCTCGCGCTGGTAGAGGGCAGGATGGGTCCGGAACAGGCATACATGAGCGGACAGGTAGTGGTGGATGGAGACCTGTTCCTTGCCCAGCGTCTCGGCGACTTCTTCTCGTTCTAAGCAAAAAAGGGCAGGACGGCGGCGCCCGACGTTCTCCACCGGCTCTTCCGCCCTCCTGCCCACCGCATCGGCTGCGTGGCGCGTAGCCACTTTTATCTTAGGACATTCGAACACGCCTGATAGCTGTGAAAAATACGGTATTTTGAGCCATTGGAGGACGAAATTGCCCCGCGCAGTAGCCATCCATAATGTGGTCAAAATGCACGCCCAGCCGGACGGCGACAGCGAGCAGGTCTCCCAGATGCTGCTGGGACACACCCTTTTGCTGCTGAGCCCTCCCGATTCCGGGCAAAACTGGGTGAACGTGCAGACGGACGATGGATATACGGGATGGGTACGGGCGAAGCAGATATGCCTGTTGGATGACAGCGAGGAGTACCCGGCACCCGGACAGGTTTATCGGGTCAACGCGCTCTGGGCGTTCGTGCGCGAGAAACCCGACTACAATGCCCCCCATTTAACGATTGCTCCGATGGGAGCATGGCTGGAAGGAAACGAGTGGTATGAGGACTGGCTTCGGGTCGTTCTGCCGGATGGGCGAACGGGCTGGATGGCGGCGCAGGACGTGACCCCGCAATGGGTTGCAATAAGCCGCGCGGGCTCGCTGCGTGTGGAAGGGACGGTTATCCTGCAGGGCAAAAATGTGGAGCCTTACCGTGTGCCGCGCATGGGCTGGCAAAACGCTCTGGTATACACTGCCAGACGGTTGCTGGGTGTTCCCTACCTGTGGGGCGGCAGTTCACCCTTTGGACTGGACTGCTCGGGCTTCGTGCAGCTGGTGTATCGCATGTGTGGACTGGTGCTACCGCGAGATGCCGACCTTCAGGCGGATTTCGCCCGAACGACGGCAGTGGACATTTCGGAAACGCAGCCAGGCGACCTCATCTTCTTCGCGGGGGGCAGCGACCCCCACCAGCGTACCGTGACGCATGTGGGGATGGTTATCGACGCGGAGCATTTCATCCACTCATCGGGTGGCGTTGGCGTCCACATCACCCGCATCGATGACCCCTTCTACAAATCCATCCTGTGGGGGATACGCAGGGTGCTTGACCAATAGCGGACAGACCTATCGAACCCCCATCCAGCGGTCTATCTGGTGTGCCCAAGGGGTGTTTTCGATCCACTGGCTGAGAGAGACACGTTCCGCGGCAACATGCAGCGCCGCCAGCAGGAGCAAGACGGTCGCCTCTGTCCACAGCGGCAGACCCGCCACCAGCGAGACGCCCAGCACCCCGCCCAGCAGGTTGGAGCCGACGTCGCCCATCATCGCCTCGCCAGCGGCGTCACGTCGGCGCAGCAAAAGCGCAGCCGCCATCAAGAAGCCCAGCAACGCCGCCGTCAATGCCTGCTCGCTGCGTAACAGGTAAACCACCGCGGCAACCGAAAGCACCAGAAACACGGAAACCGCCCTGCCCGGGCGCATGTCCAGCAGATTCATTGCGTTTGCCATCAGCGCAATCAGCAGTCCTGCCGGCAACACTGCCCAGCCTGTCTGCAACAGGGAGGCGATTGCCATCGCGAGAGCAAGACCACCCGCCGCTTTCAGCAGACCTGTTGTGACCTTGCCCTGCCGCAGGGCGCGCAGATGCCCCCGCAAGCCCCTGAACTCTGTGCCACCCCACAGGTCGTCTATCAGTCCCAGCAACCCGAAGCCAAACGCCGCCAGCAGAAACGCTACCGACAGCGCGCGTGTTTCGGAATCCGCTGTCCACGCCAGCTCCGCGTAAAGCACACTGCAGAACGCCCACCAGATGACCCCGTAGCTGCAGGGCACGACCTCGCCGCGATAGTTTGCCTTCAGCCAGTTCCAGCGGCGGCAGAGTTTGGGGAAAACGGCAATACCACCCAGCAGCACCACGAAAGGCGCCCCCACAAAGAGGATAATGGCGATCAGTCTTGCGTCCATAACTGCACCCGCCTCAATCCTATGCTGGCAAGCAAAACATGCCAGCCCTGTCTCGCCCTGTGCAGGAACCCCCGCCAGCTTCTGCCCGTGTAACGATGCCTCATGCGCACATCGACCTCCTGTACGCGCGCGCCCAGATGCGTTAGGTCGATGGTCAAACCCACCTCTACCCCAAAGCCCTGTGCCAGCGCATCCAGCTGCCGCAGCAGTTTCCACCGAATGGCTCGCTGACCGCTCAGGGGTGTGCGGAACCGTCTGCCCGTTCGGCGTTGCAACACCCATCGCGCGAACCCTGCCACCAGCCCGAAACCGCCGTGTCTTCCTGCAGGCGGCAACACCCCGATAGCCATATCCGCTACGTCATGGGCAATCGCTTCGTGCAGATGCACTGCTTCGCTGGCGGTGGAACCCACGTCGGCATCTATCAGCAGCACAATGTCCTCGTCGGAGGGTGCCTGTGCCTTTATCCATCGGAAGCCCATCGCCAGCGCACGCGACTTATCTCCGCGCCCCTGCCGCACCAGCACCGTCGCACCGGCTTCTCGGGCGCGCTCGGCGGTGTCGTCGCGGCAGCAGTCGGCAACCACCAGCACCTCCGCAGGCAGGGCTAGCAGCGCGCGCACCGTTTCTGCCACCGTTTGCGATTCGTTATGCGCTGGCACTAAGGCAAAGACGCGCCTCATTTGCCCTCCACGAGGGCGGGGGGAAGCACCCTATCCGCACTGTCCTTGACCCCGTACGCCTCTGTCTGCGCCTCAAACAGGAAAGGCAGCACCAGCTGTCCCAGCGCGATGTCGATACAGTCCACGCTGGCGATATCCGTTTCCCGATATACCGCCACGTGCGAAGACACGCAATCGTGCCTTTCCGTAGCCACCACCTCGATGCCTATGTTCTGCCATTGGCGAATCAGGGGGCGGTCTATCTCTGCCGCACGGACGCTGTCCGGCACAGAGCTCCCCCCGACAATCACCACGTAGCGGCAGGGCAGGGTGTATTCGCCCGAAGCGCGTATCAGCCCTTCACGACGCAATATCTCCACCGTCTGGTCGTAACCGAAAAGCGCCACACCGTTCGCGAGCGCTTTGACGATGGCGGTGAAATCGCCGGGCAGATTGGGCTTCAGGCTGCGCAAGGTGCGAATGATGCGCTCTTTTTCCTCATCCGTCAGCTCCAGCCATCGATTGGTGACCACCGTTACCGAAGCGATTTCCGCACCCGCATCGCGCAATGCTTTCAGGGTATCTGCCAGTGCGCGGTCGTCATCGCCTGTTTGCACTACCGCTATCCGTCGCGCCTTCAATCGCTGTTTGACCAGACGCGGCGTTAACTCTCTCATCGCCTGGTCCATGCGCTCGAAATCGCGGCGGTTGCGGTCGCTTTCGGCAGAAATACGGGCGAGGTCTTCCTGAATGCGCCGAATCAACCGCTGTTGTGTCTCCGCGGGTGCAGTGTTCAGAAACAGCCCCCCGATGAGCATCCCAACCGACAGCGCGAGGAACACCGCTGCCAGGCTGACCAGATGGTAACGCAGGTCTGCAAACATCCCGTTCTCCCCCTAAAAGTGCAAGCGCAAACGCAGCCATACCATTAAAAGACGAACGAGGTCACGTCCTATCGGCGACAGCAGGAAAGCCACCACCACCGGCGTCAGCGCTGCCACAAACAGCCAGCCGAACTCGCGCCAGGCGAACCGCTTGGGATAGAGCTGGCTCACCCCTTTGGCGTCCACCAGTTTATCGCCCACGCGCAGGCGCGTCAGGAAAGTGCTGGACATGCCTCTGCGCCCCTTCTCCAGAAACTCCAGCAGGCTGAAGTGCGTGCCCACCGCCACAATCAGCTGCGCTCCCTTCTCGTAAGCCAGCAGCATGGCGATATCTTCGCTGGTGCCCGGAGTGCGCCAGACCTTGTGTGGCAATCCCAGCCGCTGTACGCGTTCCAGGCCCGGCGAAACACGCTCTGTGCTGGTATACTGATGCACCACCAGTTCGGCACCACATCGCAGCGCTTTATCGCCGACGCTATCCATGTCGCCCACGATGATATCGGGATGGAAGCCCATCTCCAGCAGCGCGTCGGCTCCTCCGTCTACCGCGATGAGCACGGGGCGCATCTCGCGCAGATAGTTGCGAATGGCAATCAGGTCCTGTTTGAACCGCTCTCCGCGCACCACCACCACCGCGTGTCGCCCGGCTATCGGCGTACTGATTTCCGGCACTGCCAGCACATCCAGCAGGGCGTCGCTCTCTTCCTGCAGATATTCCAGCGTGTTCTGCGCAAAAGCGCGCAGCTCGCTCTTCAGCCGTTGCTGGGCAAGTTCCAGCAGCTGCTGGACGCGCGCCTCATCCAGACGTTGTAACGGAAAGGAAGCCTCTGGCAGGTGGTTCAGGCACAGGGTGTTCCCTGAAATGGTAACCTTCGCTCCTTCCTGCACCGCATCCGCCAGATTGCTGTCATGGCATTCATACAAAGGTATCCCCGCACGGAGAAGGATGCTGGGCCCCGCGTTGGGGTATCGCCCTGTGATGAAAGGGGAAAGGTTGACAACCGCTGCTATCTGTCGGTCTGCCAACGCCTCCGCCGCTACGCCGTCGAGGTCTGGATGGTCGATAATAGCGATGTCACCAGCGTGCAGCCGCTGTACCAGAAGCTTCGTTCGCCGGTCAAAGCGGGCAACACCCTGAATATCTGGGGTGGAGCGTTGTATGTGGAAGGTAGTGTGCGACACACTACATTAGTAACCGAAAAACGGCAAAAAGTCAAGATGGCTACCTGTCTTCGCGGCGCGGGCAGGATTCGCCTTGAGGTAAACTGAATAATCGGCAAAGGGAAACGGCGAACGAGGTGTTTCATGCGTTGTGCAGAGCATTGCGCAGTGGTTGCCAACCGACCGGTGGCAACCGGTCAATTTGAAATGGAGATCCATTGCCCGACGGTTGCCCAGTATGCGCAGCCCGGGCAGTTCGTGCAGATACGTGTGCAATGTGGTTACGAGCCGCTGCTCAGCCGACCGTTCAGCGTGTTCCGCAGGTTCCCCGAGCAGGGCAATTTCTCGGTGGTCTATCTGGTACGAGGCACCTTCACCCGATTGCTGGCAAGCAAGAAGCCGGGCGAGAGTGTCTTCGTGGTAGGGCCTCTGGGCAATCGCTTTGCGGTCGCGCAGCCTGCCGAGGACACGACCCATCTGCTGGTGGCGGGCGGAGTGGGTGCGCCACCGCTGTACCTGCTGGCGGAGGAGATGATACAACACGGCGTGCCGCGTGACAGGATAGTGGTGGTCAACGGAGCACGTCGGCACGACCTGCTGGTATGTCAGGAGCAATTTGCAGACCTGGGCGTCCGGCTGTGGACGGTCACGGAAGACGGCAGTCTGGGGGAGCGAGGCAAAGTAACGGACGTGCTGCGAGCGCTGTACGGTCGCAGCGAGTTGCTGCATGACCGTTGCCAGATATACACCTGTGGGCCGACCGGCATGTTAGAGGCGGTGGCGAAGTTCGCGCGTAAGCACCAGTTGCCCTGCCAGGTGTCTGTGGAGACGATGATGCCATGCGGACTGGGTGTGTGTCTGGGTTGCGCTGTGAAGGTGCGCACTGCCGAAGGCACAGACTATAAACGGGCGTGTGTGGACGGCCCCGTCTTCGACGCGGCGGAGGTGGTGTGGGAATGAGTGGGGTGAACCTGTCTGTGAATCTGGGACCGTTGCGCCTGCAAAACCCTGTGCTGGTGGCATCCGGAACGTTCGGTTATGGCAGTGAGTATGCCGACCTGGTAGACCTGAACCGGCTGGGGGGCATTATGGTCAAGGGAACGACTCTCCATCCGCGTGTGGGCAACCCCATGCCCCGCATGGTGGAGACAGCGGCGGGGTGCCTGAACTCCATCGGACTGCAGAACGTGGGGGTGGAGGCGTTCATCCGCGAGAAACTGCCCTTCTTGCGCCGGTACCGGTGCGCGGTCATTGTGAACATCGCTGGCGATTCTTACGAGGAGTTCGAACAGCTGGCAGAACGGCTGGATGGGGTAGATGGAGTGCACGCCCTGGAGATGAACATCTCGTGTCCCAATCAGGAGAAGGGCGGCATCCATTTTGGGGTGGACCCGGAAGCCACACGGGAGGTGGTTTCGCGAGTGCGAAGGCGCACCCGCCTGCCGTTGATGGTGAAGCTCTCCCCGAACGTGACCGACATTACGGTCACCGCGCGGGCAGCGGTCGATGGTGGCGCGGATATTCTGAGTTTGGTCAATACCTTCGTCGGCACAGCCATCGACGCCAAGACGCGCCGGTTCAAACTGGCAAACGTCACGGGCGGCCTGTCCGGACCGGCGATTAAGCCCCTCGCGCTGTATATGGTCTGGAGAGTCGCCCAGACGGTGAAGGTGCCCATTATCGGCATGGGCGGTATTATGAACGCGACCGATGCGGTGGAGTTCCTGCTGGCGGGGGCGTCGGCAATAGCCATAGGTACGGCGAACTATGTAAACCCGCGCGTCAGTATCGAGGTGGTGGAGGGAATTGAGCGCTACCTGCTCGAACAGGGCGAGAGAGACGTTCAGGACATCGTGGGCACGGTGAAGCGATGCAAGCCCGAGAGCGAATTCTGATTGCGCTGGACACTTCCGACGCCGAACAGGCGGTGCAGTGGGTAAAGTTGCTGTCGCCGTATGTGGGCGGCTTCAAGGTGGGGCTGGAGCTGGTGCACGCCGCAGGCTTCGGTATCTTTGGGCGTTTGCATGAGGCAGGTGCCGGCCGGCTGTTTTATGACGCCAAACTGCATGACATCCCCAACACGGTGGCGCGAGCGGTGCGCGCCATCGCGCGGATGGGTGTCTGGATGGTGAACGTGCATGCCTCCGGTGGGCGTGCCATGATGGAGGCAGCAGTGGAGGCAGCGCGTTCCGCATCCGAACCACCCTTGCTGATTGCGGTTACCGTGCTGACCAGCCTCTCCTCGCAGGAGTTGCGCGAGCAGGTGGGCACGCGCCGGGGAGCGGGCAATCAGGTGGTGCATCTGGCGTCACTGGCGAAGGAATCGGGTATGGACGGCGTGGTGGCGTCGGCGCAGGAGGCAAGGGCGCTACGCAAACGGCTGGGAGAGGGGTTTTTGATTGTCACCCCGGGTATCCGATTGAGTGGAGACAGTACAGGCGACCAGCGGCGCATCACAACGCCGTCCCAGGCGGTTCGGGCGGGGGCGGATTATCTGGTCGTCGGGCGTTCGGTGACGGCAGACGCCGACCCTGTGCGAAAAGTACTTCGGGTGGTGCGGGAGATAGAAGCGGTTGAGACTACATCACAACATCTGTAGCCGCAGGCTTTAGCCTGCGCCGGGGGAGACACCCCCCTGAAGCGTGCGGCTACGAGGGGGTGCTTCGAGAGACCGTCAATACCCCACGACAGCATCCTTCAGGGTATTGGGGCTTCCCTGACGCAAGGTGCGCAGCAGCTTCTCTTCGTAGAACTCCAGTGCCGCCAGCGTGAACAGTGCCCGCTCCGCCGATTCGCGCTGCAGGTCGCGGAACAGTGTAAGGGTGGCTACCAAATGGCGCTGTTGTCGCTCATTGGTGATTGAGGAAACTATGCCGCCTCTTCCCCCCATAATGCTTTCCATTCCTCCTCATCCCACTCGGCGTAGTCCCAGTTATCGCAGTCCAGGCGACGGCAGTAGAGCATCTCTTTGAGACTGCCGTCCATCAGCTCAACAGTAGCGATATATGCAAAACGACACTCCACGCAAAGCGAGGGGTCGATGATTCGCACCACTTTCAGGTCGGTGGGTTGCTTCTGCTCCATGCGTTTCACTCCTCATCCCTGATCTTCTTGCCAGCGCACATGCACGGTGAGCGATGCCTGCAGACTTGCTGCGGGAATGCGGGTTATATGGCTCAGCGCCAGTGCCACCGATTGGGCTATCCGTATCCGTTTCGGTTGACGCACCGGCGGACTACCCGCGGGCAACACCACCTCCGCGTGCGCGTGGGCTGGAAGCATTTTCTCCAGCGTACGTAAGAGCCTCCACAGTTCGCGTGGGGCACCGATACTTGCCTGCCGCAGGTCAAGAACCAGTTCACGGTATCCGCTGTGCGTTAGCGACTGCAAGATACGCTCGCAGCATCCTAACCTGGCATCGTCGAGCACACCGCGCCACTGCAGCACGGGTACCCCACAGATAATCTGGGTATCGAGAGCTGTGCTTTGCGGCATCGTTATCGCCCCTTCGTTTTCTGATACCATTATCGGTTGTGCAAAGAGTAGAGCAGAGGGTTTGCCTTCAGAAAACCGCAAAGGTACGGGTTTTCGAGAGCAGGGTGTGTGGAAAGGAATCTGTGAAGAGATACAGGGAGGGAATCGCTGAGATGCCAGACATGCAGATGATACCGCTGGAAAAGATTATCGCTGGCAAAAACCAGCCTCGTCAGACCTTTTATGAGGAGAGCCTGCAGGAGCTGGCGCAGTCCATCAAGGAGCGTGGGGTACTGGAACCCATCGTTGTCCGCCCGGCTGCTGATGGACGCTACGAGATTGTCATGGGTGAGCGACGGTATCGGGCGGCGCAGATGGCTGGACTTACCGAAATACCTGCTATCATCCGTGAGTTGACTGACGAGGAAGCCGCCGCCGATGCGCTGCTGGAGAACTTTCAGCGTGAAGACTTGAACCCCATCGAGCGGGCGCAGGCCATCCAGCGGCTACTGACCATGATGAGTTGGGAGCAAGTAGCACGCACGCTGGGTGTCAGCGAGAGCACGCTCAAGCGCCATCTGGAGCTGCTGGAACTGCCGCAGGTCATTCAGCAGGAGCTGATGAAGCCGCCATCGCAGAACGGCAGCGGCGGAACGTTCACCGAGGGACACGCGCGTGCCCTGTTGCCGCTGAACAAAGAGGTCAGTACCCAGCTGCGCCTCGTGGAGAAGGTGCGCAACGAAAAGCTCTCCATCGGCGACCTGGAGAAGATTGTCAACGCCATTCTGGAATACCCGAACAAGAAAGAGGCGTTCCTGCGCGTCCCGCTGCACGTTACCGAAGAGATGCTCAAGCACTTGGGGGCGCGGCGTGAACGCCAGCGACCTTACAAACCGCAGACCGCCGAACAGCACCTGAAGAACCTGCAGAAAGCCTGCTCCGCGGTGTCCGACCTGCTGGATGACCGCGTGATTGAGTTCATCAACACCCAGCAGATGAACCAGCTGCTGGCGACCACCGGCGAGCTGCAGCACGAGCTGGAGCAGTTCAATCAGCGCGTGCGCACCGCTTTGCAAAACAAGGAGTACGGCTTCCGCGAGGTGTACATCCACTGCCCCTTGTGCGGGCGCGTGGAGCTTATCGGTAGCCTGCGGTGTAGCGTATGCTGGACGGTGCTACGCCGCTGCTACGACTGCGGCAACTACGACCGCACCTACGAGCGGTGCGGCGTGACAGGGGCGCAGATTTTCGTCAGCGAGGCGGAGAACCCGAAAGAGTATTCCAAGTCGTACAAGTGTCCCGATTACAAGCCGAAGTTCGAGGTCTTAGCCCGCAAACCCCAGCCCAAAGCAGCCTGACCCCTCCCGCCCACTGGGGGTGCGTTGCCCAGCGCACCCCCACTTTTTGTTACCGCCAGCAGAAGTCACATCTCCACGCGCGAAATCCTGCCCGTCGCAGGCGCGTGAGCGCGCGATGCGCTGTGGCTTCATCGGCATACACGCCCATGACCCCCGATCCGCTTCCGCATAACAGGGCAGCCTGCGCACCGGAGGATACCATGAGCAGTTTGGCGCGTTGTATTTGGGGGTGTTCAGGAAGCACAACCGCTTCGAAGTCGTTGTGCAGTAGCGGTAACCAGTTCAGCCCCGCACGGAGGGCGTTCACCATTGCCGGTGTGCGCGGTGCAGGCAGTTCCTCTTCCTGGTTCATAGCGCGTTCTTCGTCGATGCGCTGATATGCCCATGCGGTAGAAACACCCGTTAACGGAGCCGCTATCACCAGCGGATAGCTGGCAGGCACGGGCAGGGGACTGACCGCATCGCCAAGCCCTTCCACCAGCGCGGTACCCCCAATCAAAAAGAACGGCACATCCGACCCGATAGAGATGGCTATTGATAGCAGGTCTTTCATGGAGAGGGGGCGTCCATGCAGAATGTTCAGGGCGCGCAGTGTGGTCGCCGCGTTGCTGCTGCCTCCACCCAGCCCTGCTTGTACGGGTATACCCTTGCGCAGGGTGATGTGTACACGCGGGTTTTCGCCCAGGCGGGCGTAGAACTTTTCGGCGGCGCGCCATGCCAGATTCGTCTGGTCGCAGGGAATCGCGGAGTCCGTACAATCGATGTGAATCCCTTCCTCGTTGCTCAGTTTCACGACCACCTCGTCGGCGAGACTGACCTGCTGCATCACCGACTGAATCAGGTGATAGCCGTCAGGCAATCGCTGCCGCACGTCCAGCGTGAGGTTCACCTTCGCATACGATGGCAGGGCTACCACGCGATACCTATCCATAGGCTCAACACCAATCCCCCCAGCACCAGCAGTGACGGTATCAGCAGGAAGCGTTGTTTCCGGATGATGGCATAAAGGCATATCGACGCGGAAGCGACAATCGGCGTCAGGATGACTGTCTGCAGTCCCACTTCCAGAAAGCCCGATGGTTCTGCCCGCAGCAGGCGATGCCACGCGGTGATGAAGGAGTGGGAGTGAGAGTCGGCACGGCTTCTATACCAGAGCATCAGCACGATGCCTGCCGTGAGTAGCAGCACGCTTACCGTGTTACCTGCACGAAGCAGCAGGGAGATTAAATGGTATAGCCTCTCGTTATCGTGGTGCGTTTGTTCATTGTTCATCACATCTTTAATCTTACCACGAAAACGCGCCGGACGCACTACCCGCGTGCAAGGTGTCATGAGTGACTGGACAGCGATTTCCTGCCCTGCTGGTTTGCGAATTCACCCGCTCTCAGAGCTTCAGCGAGCGCACTGCCTCCCATGAGCACCTGATGTCCTTCCATCGGCATCGTGAAGGGCAGGTCTGCATAGGGCTTTCCTGCCTGCCAGGTAGCATCTGCCAGCAGGTGATACGCCAACCCGGCACACGCGCCCGCTACAAAAGCAACCGACATGCGGTTCATCTCTGCCACCATCCTGTCCCAGAAGGGGTCATGCTCTTCCGGCAAGTTCTGGTAAACAGCATTGACCAGCAGGGCAAGAGAGAAGACCGCTGTCTCCAGCACTGTTCCCGTCAGTACAGAGTGGGTGAACGCCGAGCGATGGCTTCCAATGCCGCCAACGGCGATGTCTTTATCGGGGATGCCGCCATTGGCGTCGAACCCGCCCGACCCCGCAAGCAATCCCAATACGGCTGCTGCCAACTCCGGCGCCGCATCTCGGGGATTAGCCATGATGCGCTGGGCAATCGCCTGCACGTTCTGGGCGACGCCTTCGCCCGTGCGCTTTAAAGCCGCTGAGAGGTCTTGTAACTTCTTCTGGGCGTGCTCGGCGAGTTGACCCTGCCCAGCCGCTACATAGCCCTCTTTTGCTTCGCGAGCCAGTACGGTAATCATCCTCTTTGCAAAGGTGTATACGTTTACCGCACGCCTTTTTACAGCCATTCCGAAGATTTTCACGCTCTGCAGCGCCCATCGGGTCATCGTGTCGCGGTTGGTATGCTGGATAGCGTATCGCAGCTCGTCCAGAAGGCGCTGTATGCGGGCGGCAGACAAGGCGTCTGCTTGCCAGCGTGCGAAGGAACTGGTCTGTTGCGTCACGACACTTTACCTCCTGTCTTATCTCCGTTTACAATAAATTATGCCAAGTTATCCACTTCGTCTACACGCAAAGCTTATCAGGGAGTGGATTCGCTCTCCGACGGCAAAGCGTGCGCGCCCACCCCACGCGCCGGGCTAGCCTCATCCACTGACAGGTCGCCGTTTTGTGGCGCGCGCAGGCGGGGGTTTACGCCGTATACTCCCTCTTTTTCAGACACCGGCAGCATCGGTTTGCTTCGCTCCGGCGCATCCTCGCAATACCACCAGTTGCGGGCAAAGGTGAAGGTGCGCGGTGCGGTTGCCGCACCGATGTTCACCCCTCCCTCGAACCACTCGCCGGAACGGAAGACCACAAGGTTGTCGGTAAAGCGTCCGTGACAGCAGGGCACAAAACCCGGCTCGCGCGTCTCCTGCAGGATGCGAATCGCCCAGCGTTTGGGAAGGTAGATGGTGTTGTAGCGCACGGTCGCGCCGTCGACGCCCACAAAGCTCACCGCCGCTGTGGAACCGATAAAGAGACAGCCCTCGACCGTGATGTTGCACGCCTCCGCGTGTTCCCCACCCGGCTTTAGCGGCGGTCGGAAGAACTGCAGCCCCGTGCTACCGCCAATCTGCACGGCGCGTGCGCCCGCGTGTTCGAAGCGGCACCGCCGTATCGTGATGTTGCTGCTGCCGCCTTTGGCTTGCACCCCATACCCTCTGTCATCGGTGAAGCGCAAGGTACATCGCTCGATGACCCCGCGGTGACAGCCCACCATATCGATACCCTGTCCGCCGTCTCCCCATTGCTCCACCGTACAGCCTTCCACGCGAAAGTCGGTCACTCCGGAAAGTTTGATGCCATCGCAGTTGCCTTGGGGGCCGATGTCGCGCACGGCGATATCTTTCAGCACGATGTGGTGCGTCGGGGAATCAACCTGTCCACCGTCGTCGATGTTCAAGCCGTTATACCGCGCCCCTGTGATGACCAGTCCGCGCAGCTCCAGGTAAGCCGCCCTGCTGATGTGTAACCCTGTACCGCCGCCGCGAATGACGGGCGGTTTTTGCGCGTCTTGCCCAGCGATGGTGATGGGTTTGCCCGGTTCGCCACGCACGTTCTCCAGGTAAATCCCGCCTAGGTACTCTCCGGGCGCAAGCAGGATGGTCGTGCTGGGTCGGGCGTTGCGCACCGCCTGCCGGAGCTGTTCGCTATTGGTTACCCACACCACCTCCGGCTGGGCGGTCGACAACAAGGGCAGCAGAAGGCAGAAAGACAGGGCAACAGTTAGCCGCATGGTGTTCACCCCTGTCGGTATGCCATACCGGGTTGCCATGCTTCACAGGGGAACATGTAGATGTCGCGCGGGTCGTGGATTTTCCATGCCACCGTACGGGCATCCACACGCTGCACCCCGGCAAAACGGGCGCGTTCATCCGCCAGTCCACTGTATGCCCATTCCACCGACACTTCGATGGGTGGCGTTACCCGCCAGGCGTCGGCGCGGTTGGCGTTTTGGATGGCTTCGGCGATGTCGTGGCGGATGCGGGCGCGCACTTCATCCGGAGGGTAGAGTTCGCAGGTTGCCCAGCCGGTGCCGCGTTTGGTGGGGGTGCAGCGCACGTGCGGGAACAGTCGGCGCGCCTCCTCACACAACGCCTCGTCGCCCGACACATACACCAGCGGCACCCCGTATGCGCCCGCGTACAGCGCGAACTGGCTCATCTCGCCGTGCTCCTCGCCGTTAATCCGGTAACGGCAAATCTCTTTAGGCACCTGCGTGTGGTCGATGAAGCCGTTCAGGGTGCCTGCCATCGCGTGTTGACCGATCATCGCTACCGCGTGAACGGTCTCGTCCAGTCCCTCCATGCGCAGGGGGTTGAAGCTGCTGTACCACACCTGCTTGACGCGCGGGTCGAGCTTCTCTTGCAGAAACCCCCTGTTGCGATTGCATCCGTGCCCGTCGATGACGCGCACCTCCGTCGCTCCGGCGTCAAAACAGCCTGCGACGGCGGCGTTTACCTCTTCGGTGAGCTGCTTGCGTCCGTAGAGATACTCCGGGGCGTTGTCGTCGGGATGGTAACACTGCTCCCAGCGGTCGATGCCCGCCAGCCCTTCCATGTCGGTGCAAATCCAGATAATCATGGCTTTTCCTCCGCATGATGAGAGATTCAGTACGCGTCCAGCTCGCGCAGGCGTTCGTCGCTGATGCCAAAGTGATGCGCGATTTCGTGAATCAGGGTTCGCCGGATGGCATCGCGAATCCGCCCCGGCGTGCGATAGTGGCGTTCAATGGGTCGCTGGAAGATGGTGATGCGGTCGGGGAAGATGGGTTCGCCGGAGAGGACGCCGCGCTCGGTCAGCGGTACCCCCTCATACAGCCCGAAAAGGTCTTCTCGTGCCCGCAGTCCCGCCGTGCGCCGATGTTCGGGAAGCGGTGTCCATTCCACCAGCACCTCCACGTTCCTCAGGTGGCGCAGGATGTCTTCGGGCAGGGAGTCGATCGCCTCTTGCACCAGCTGGCGAAACTCTGCGGGAGACATCGCCGTTTACCTCACACGCCGGTAACGGAGATACAGCTCCCCCTCGTTTTCATAAACGGAAACGAGTTCCATTCGTACCACCTGCTCCCGCGGCAGTCCATCACCCTCTACGGATGTGGGGATGTGCCGCCCGCCCTTGACCTTTGGCGCAAGGGTCAGGAACCACTCGTCTATCAGCCCCGCGACGAACATTTCGTAGTTGAGGGCGCCGCCTCCTTCGCACAGCAGACGCTCTATCCCCAGCTGCTGCCGCAGGAAAGACAATGCCTGCATCAGGTTCACCTTGTCCGTGCCACAAACCACCACGTGGGCAAACTCCTGCCACTCTTTGCGTTTGACCTCCGGCACCTGTTCGGTCGTGAAAACCACTGCTTTGCCTGGCGCTTCCCGAAAGAAGCGCGACTCGGTAGGCACATTGCCGCTGGCAGTGACCACGGCCCGCCACAAGGTCTCCGGGTAAGTAACGTGTCCGGCTCGCAGCGTGCTGGCTCCGATAAGCACCGCCTGTGCGTTCCGTTGAAGCCGTTTCATAAGTGCCTGATCCATCGGGCTGCCCAGTCCGGCGGCGGTATCTCCTACCTCCCCCAGCGTGATTTTACCGTCCAGAGTGCTGACCATATTCAGAAACACGTAGGGACGGTCGGGTGGGGCAGGGGGAAAGCGTAACTGTTGATACAGCGTCTCTTCGGTATGCGTTTCACCGGCGAGGTCAAGCAGACAGCGCACGAGACTATCTCCTTTCGTCAGAGTCTGTATCGAGTATACCCGACGAGGGGGCAAACACTTCCGTGAAACAAAGGAACGAGAGGAGATCAGAAAAAGTTGGCGGCTGTTTCCGAAAAACGGCGAGGGTGTTCGAAATTGGTGGTTGAATGTATAGATTACTGAACCCCCTGGGGACTACTGGTCGAAGAGGATAACAGGCCGGACCGGAATGCCAATCCGCCCAACTGGTTTGATGATCGTCCTAATCACTGGGGCAGTGTTATTCCGCGTATGAACGAGAAAGTCGGAGGGCAATACATCGTACACTTCGCGGACATCGAAGTAACTGATAAGGCGGCAAATCCTAGGTTCACTGGTTATGGCCGATAACGGTGGTCTCGTCGAGAAAGACTGGTCTCGCGGTGGATGGCTGGATTACTTCTACCCGCGGGGCAAATGACTTTAAACAGGAGGTCAAACCGTGAAAACGAAAGCGATTCTGTGGCTAACGGTGTGCCTCATCACCGCTACCTGCCGTGCAGACTTGCCGCCGCTCAAGCAACAACTGAGAATGCCTGCGATTGTGCTACTTAGCACGCCCGAGAGTTGGGTGCAACTGTATCGTCTTTCCCAGCGCTCGCCACAACCCCTGTTAGACGTGCTGGAACAGTATCTGCAGGCGTGTGAAAGAGGGGAATACTTGGAATGGATTGGGCAGAGGGGTCAAGACAACTTGCCCAGTCGCAGGGCGTATGCGTTGATGCGTCTAGGAGATATCGGCGGGGAGGAATCCATCGCCGCGCTGCAGCGTTTCCTGAAGCACCGTTTGCAACACGGTGACCTGTATGCGCTGTGGGACTCCATTGCCGCTCGGGTGACCATTGAACGGATACAGGCGCGACTGAAAGGGCGGGATGCATACATCGCCGAGATGATCCGTTGGGCACGGGGCGATTTCACCCCGTGGCAGGAGCAGCGCCTGACGCGGTGGAACCGGCTATCGGAGATCCAGGTCAACGTGGAGACACCCTACCGCAAAGATATGGCTGTGCGCGGTGTTAGGCATGCTCAAAGCGCGTGAGGCGGTTCCCACGTTGCTGGAACTGTGTAAGAAGTCGGAGGTATGGTGGGGCGCACATCAGGCTCTGGCGGAAATCGGCGACAGGCGTGCGCTGGAGGTTATCGGCAGAGGACTGCGCACTCTGGACCCTGCAAGAGCCCTGGACCTCTTGCCTTTGGAGCCCGGGCAGGTCGACCCTGCATGGGCATACTGGCAGATGCGGTCATCACGCTGAAGCAGCGCAGGGAATGACAGCCAGATACTGGACGTGGAAGTGAGAAACGTTACCTCCTCTCCTGTCGTGAGACAGGAGAGGAGGTAAGGGGATACGGGCTACTCATCGCCAATCGCGCCGAAGTTGAGCACCAGTATCCCGAAGTCGAACAGCGTCACCTCCTCATCCCCGTCCAGGTCGGCATCGGGGTTCCAGTTGCTATCGCGCGGCACACTGCCGAACGCCGCGACCAGTGCACCGAAGTCGAACAGCGTCACTTCGTTGTCGCCGTCAATATCGCCGTTGGTGAGCGAGACGTCAACACCCATCACATCGGAACCAACCACGTCCACTCCACGCACCACCGTCCGCAGCCAGTGGCTGGCTTTGAAGGCGAGGTCGTAAGTGCCGTTTTCCACATCGGGGATGGTGTAGTTGCCGTCCGGGTCCAGGTAGATGACTTCGCTGCGAATCGTATATCCGCCCTGACGCAGCTCCACAGTGATGGGAATGTCAATGACGGGCGCGTCCCAGTCGCGCAGTTCCACCCGTCCGGAGATGCTGTACAGCATGGGCACCCAGAAGTACTGCTCGCCGGGGATGTCGCCAAAGTTCACCAGACGCGGCTCACCCAGATTGCCTCCACCACCGATGCCCGCCAGCACCTGATTGGACACATAGTCGT